>JBPCTX010000258.1:0-3535 GCA_051011455.1 Acidimicrobiia bacterium
ACCCATACCCAGGAATCGGGCGGTCTTGTCGAGGGCTTCACCGGCCGCATCGTCGATCGTGGACCCCAGGATCTCGTAATCGCCCCAGCCCCGCATGTGCACCACCTGGCTATGTCCACCCGAGGCGAGCAGCACCACCGCCGGTGGAGCGAAAGCCGGGTCCCCCAACAGGGGTGCGAACAGGTGGCCCTCCATGTGATTGACTCCGATGAATGGTTTGCCAAGTGCCCAGGCCAGCGATTTGGCGAAAGTGAACCCGACCACAAGCGCACCTACCAGGCCGGGACCACGGGTAGCCGCAATCCCGTCCAGGTCGGCCTGATGCACCCCGGCTTCGGACAGAGCCCGGTGGGTGAGGTGACGGACCGACTCGACGTGGGCACGAGCGGCCACTTCCGGGACCACACCCCCGAAGCGGGCATGGATGTCTACCTGGGAAGCCAGCACATTGGCCCGCAGCCGCGTGCCCTCGACTACTCCGAGGCCGGTCTCGTCGCAGCTGGTCTCAATGCCCAGCACCACCGGTCCCTCGCTCATGATGCCTCCCTCCGGATGGTGTCGAGGGTGCCCTGGTACTCGGTGGAGTCGATGTCGATCGCCCACATCACCACCGCATCCTCGGTGGCGTAGTAACCCTTGCGAATCCCGGCCGGCTCGAAACCGAACTTGCGATACAGCTCGAGGGCCGGCTGGTTGGATTCGCGCACTTCCAGAGTTAGATGGCGGACGTTGTGGCGGCGGGCGACTTGCACCAGATCCATCAACACCAACGAAGCCACCCCCTGCTCCCGGTAGCCTGGCGCCACTGCGACGGTCAGCACTGTGGCCTCTTCCCCGATCAGCATGATCCCCCCATATCCACACAGCGTGCCGGCATCATCTGCCACCACATAGCGTCGGCTGGGCTGAGCCAACTCGTCGATGAACAGGCGGCGAGACCACGGCTGAACGAACGAGACGGCCTCGACGGCAAGCACGGCATCGAGATCCTGCTCTTCGAGGGGACGGAGGCTGATACTCATTCTCGCCCCGGCCATCCGGCTTCCTCCCGGTAATCCTGCCAGTTGATGGTTACGTCCGGCTCCCGGAGGTAGAGAGGCCGCACATCGTCCGGGGCCGGCAAGTCTCCCTTGGCCATTCGCGCCACTGCCAGCTCCAGCAACACGTCGGCACTCGGCCACCGGGGGCGGCCCACTTTGACCCGGTGCTGCCCGCGCAGCGTTCCCTCGGGAAGGGATTGGTGATCACCCACTACCAGGATGTCTTCGGCCATCGAGTCGAGCAGTCCGGCAAAGCCTTCCGGACCGACCACCTCAGGTGAGCCATCCTTGATGACACCTCCGGGAACGGGCCGATAGGGAGCCGTGGCGATCTCGTTGCGCCGCACATCCACCACCGGCCAGATGATCCGGCGTCCGGTCGCGGCCCGGAAGGCAAGGGCGTCCAATGAAGACAGGCCCAACAACTGAGCCCCGGTCGCCGCTGCTACGCCCTGGGCGGTGGCCAGCCCTGCCCGGATACCGGTGAACAATCCGGGGCCGACATCGACGACGACTGCATCGAGTTCCCCCGGAGTCCATCCAACCTGTTGGAAGCAGTAATCCATCGCGGGAGCCAGGAACCCGACGTGGCCTCGCCGGTCGACCTGTAGTGCCATGGCCAGCAGCGAGTCGCCGGTCCCGATTGCCACCGAAGAAGCGGGGGTTGAGGTCTCAATGGCGAGGATGTTCACGCTCTCACCTCCTCGAGCGGCCGCTGCAACCAGCTGCCCCTGGGTAGCAAAGCAACCGTCCGGCTCTCATCGTCTGTCATCGCGATGCGCACCACCAGATGATCGGGTGGCATCCACTGCTCGATCGCCGTGCCCCACTCGACGGCCAGCACTCCCCCGAGCGCCGCCTCTGTGAGTTCCAGGTCTTCGATCTCGGCAAGGGTCTCCACCCGGTACACGTCGGCGTGTGTGAGCGGCATCAGCCCCGGGTAGGTTCGCATCAGGATGAAGGTCGGACTGGTTATCGGCTCGTCCACCCCCAACCCCTCTGCCAGGCCGGCCACAAACGTGGTCTTGCCTGCCCCCAGCTCCCCTTCGATCAGCAGAACGTCGTCGGCCCACAGTATCCCGGCCAGACGGCGGCCCACTGCCATTGTCTCCGCAGCACTGGAGCAGGTGATCTCAACTGTCATGAGAACAGCTCGATCTGCTCGGGCACTCGCTCGACCACCGGCTCTGGCTCCTGCTCCGGCCCCTGAGTCGCCCGAGACCGCTGGCTGATGATCTGGGTAGCCAGTTCCAGGTCGCCGACCATCTCCTCCACAACGCGCGGACCGTTTCGCAGGGCGGCGGCGGGGTGGAAAGTGGGTACGACATGACGACCCCACCACGGGTAGGCCGACCCCCGCATGCGGGTGATCCCGACCTCGGTCTTGAGCAAGAGCTTGGTGGAGAAGTTCCCAAGCGTCACTACCGCGGCCGGATCGATCAATTTGATCTGCTCGGCCAGGTAACCCTTGCAGGCGGCGATCTCGTCGGGCCGAGGATCACGATTGCCGGGCGGCCGGCACTTCACCACGTTGGCGATATACACCTCGGAACGGCTCAGACCGACCCGCTCCAGCAGCGTTGAAAGCAGTTGTCCGGAGCGACCGACAAAGGGCAGTCCTTGCTCATCTTCATGTCGGCCGGGACCCTCTCCGATGAACATGAGATCGGCGCCCGGATCTCCATCCCCGAAGACGACTGTTGTGCGGCCTTCGTGCAGCGGGCATCGGGTGCACTCTGATGCTTCCTCTTGGAGCAGCCGCAAGGCAGCTGCGCGGTCTTCGCTCGTCATCCCTCTTCCTCGGTGGCGGCCGACCTCAGAGCCGCCTCGATGGCATCACCGACGGCCACGAATGCCGCCTCTCCCACTGCATCCAGATCCGCCTCGGCCTCGCCGCACGAGACGGCAAAAGCGACGTCGCCATCATATCGAGTGTGCCCGGGGCGGATACACGCTGCCAGCGCATCCTGCGCCCGCACCGCCAGCCGCATCAGATCATTGCGCTCGATGCGGGCGTTGGTGGCCACCACCACCAGCGTGTTGTTCTCGAGCGGGGCCGGCGGTCCGGCAGGTGGGCCGGGCCGAAGCGGTCCGCCGGTGAGCGGCTCGCCCTCCAGCGTGAACACATCGCCGACGGCATTCACAACTGCCAGAGCTCCCACCGTTGCATCGCCTGACTGATTCGAGGCTGAGCCGAGGCCGCCACGGCGCATTTGCTCAGCGCCGCGCCAGCCGGCCACCAGCGCCCCGGTGCCGGCACCGACCGAGCCCATCTCCACCGGGCCGGGCCCGGCGGCCCCGTAGGCCGCCGCGCCCTGGTCGGGACCGGGACGAGCGGTCGGATCACCGGCCAGCAGGTCGTAAATGACCGCTGTCGGAACCAGCGGAACCGGGCCCTGCAGCGCCTGATGTCCTCGCCCATCCGCTTCCAATGCCTTGACCACCCCGTCGGCAGTGGCGAGACCGAAGGCGCTGCCACCGGTCAACACGATCGC
>JBPCTX010000259.1:0-4062 GCA_051011455.1 Acidimicrobiia bacterium
CCGCTGGATAGAAATTCCACCGGCTAAGCTGGTTCATTCCCGGTGTGTGGGGTGGCGGGGAGGGGGGGGAAGTCAACGCAGTGATCAGTGCGGTGTCGACACCCCACGGGCAGGTAGGTCCAGTCGCGAACCAGAAGGCGGGGATTGCACACGCGGCTACGATCGCGCCATGTCGACCACCATCCGAATCGCCAGTGCTTTCGATGGGCCGCAGATTCATGCCATTTACGCCCCGGCAGTCTCCGAGCTTCCCACCTCCTTTGAGACCGAGGTGCCGGGGGTTGATGAGATCGTGCGTCGCATCGACCAGACCCTGGCCGGCTACCCGTACATCGTTGCGGACCGCAACGGCGAGGTGATCAGCTACGTGTACGCCCGCCGCTGGCGGGCTCGCCCGGCCTATGACTGGGACGTCGAGATCACCGTGTTCGTCAAGGACGGGGTCCAGGGGAAGGGAGTGGGGCGCGCGATGTACACGGCTCTCACCCGTCTGCTGGCCGCCCAGGGGTATGTGAATGCTCTGGCCGCCATCACAGTCCCCAACGAGGCCAGCATCAACTTCCACGAGTCGATGGGCTTCCACCGGGCCGGCTCGTTCCCCTCATCGGGGTTCAAGCTCGACGGCTGGCACACCGTTGAGTTCTGGTGGCTGCAACTGGCCGACATCCCCGACCAACCGCAGCCACCGATTCCCTTCAAGACGTTTCGCCAGTTCCCTGAGTGCGAGCAGATCCTGGATGAGGCCACCGCCATGCTCGAGGACGACTGATCCCGGCTACTCCAGCTCGTCGGCCTCAGGCTCCGGGTCCCGCCGCAAACTGAACCCGACAACGTTCCCCTCGGGATCCTTGACTGCGGCCAGGCGATCACCCCACGGTCGCCAAACCGGCTCGATCAAGGAGGTTGCACCTAATCGAAGACAAAGCTCGTAGGTTGCGTCCAGATCATCGACTCTGGCCCAGAAGGTGACTGCTCCCGGGTGCTGATGGCTGCCGTCGGACTGGTCGAATCCCAGATAGATGTCACCCAGATCGAAGCCGACATGACCTTCCTCGTCGACGACGTCTTCCCGGTCGATCTGTAGGGCTTCTATGTAGAAGCCGGAGAGTTTCTGAAGGTCATGGGCGAACAGGATGACGGTGTCGATGGCTGCATTGGTCATGGACGGGATGCTAGGGACTGCCGACCGGCCAGGTGGCGGTTGGCAACTACACTTCCCCTCCGCCAACGAGGACCACATGATTGATCAAGCCGCCCTGCGCGCTGCTATTGGGCAGGTCGAGGACCCGGAGATACACAAGACCATCGCTGAGCTGAACATGCTCAAGCAGCTCGATGTCGCCTCCGACGGCTCGGTCAGCGTGCTGGTCGCTCTCACCGTTGCCGGGTGCCCGCTCAAGGACAAGCTCGAAGGCGACGTGGTCAGGGCCGCTCAGTCTGTTGAAGGGGTGGGCGCCGTCGCGGTCGGATTCACCGTGATGACCGACGAGGAGAGAGCCCAGCTCACCGCCACGCTCAAGGGCGGCGCACCTGATGCGCGAGAGGTTACAATTTCTCCCCGCACCCGCGTCCTCACGATTGCCAGCGGCAAGGGAGGGGTCGGCAAGTCTTCGGTCACCACCAATCTTGGAGTGTCGCTGGTCGGTGCCGGCAAGACGGTCGGGATCATTGATGCCGACGTGTGGGGCTTCTCGATCCCCAAGATGCTTGGTATCGATCGGCCCCCCACTGTCGTCGATCAGATGATCATGCCCCCCGAAGCACACGGCGTCCGCGCCATCTCCATGGACTACTTCGTGCAGCCCGATCAGGCAGTCATCTGGCGCGGCCCGATGCTGCACAAAGCACTCGAGCAGTTCCTGGTCGACGCCTACTGGGGCGACATCGACTACCTGCTGATCGACATGCCCCCCGGCACGGGCGACATCGCTATCTCGATGAGTCAGTTCCTGCCGCGGGCCCAGGCACTGGTGGTCACCACTCCCCAGCCGACCGCTCAGCGAGTGGCCAAGCGGGCCGCGTTGATGGCCCACAAGGTCAACCAGGAGATTCTCGGCGTGGTGGAGAACATGGCCTGGTTCACCGGCGACGACGGCAAGAAATACCACCTCTTTGGTGAAGGCGGCGGCCAGTTGCTTGCCGATGAGCTTGAAGTTCCCATGCTGGGCCAGGTCCCTCTGCTACCCGCCATGCGGGAAGGAGCCGACGTCGGAATCCCCGTCAGCATTGCCGCTCCCGACAGTGAGGCGGCGGTTGCCTTCCGGTCGCTGGCCGAGCGGGTAGAGGAGCTGCGACCCCGGCTCCGTTCCCATCCCGAACTGATCATCAACTAGAAGCCCAGGAGACTGTATGCGAGTGAGGATTGGACTGGCCGACACCGGCACCGACATCGACGTCGACCTCGAGGACGTTGACGCCTTCGTCAAGGAACTGGAGGCGGCCATCGAGTCGTCGGCTGCCCTGATGTGGGTAGAGGACCCTGAACGGGGCCGCTACGGCATTTCCGTTGCGAAGATCGCCTATGTCCACGTGGAAGGCGAGAAGACTCGCTCCGTCGGCCTCAGGTAGGTCTCTGTTCTTCCCCGCCCTGATGGGCAACCCTTTGGGTTGCTTGGCAGTTGCTGGCGCAACTGCTGGGAAGGGAACCCGCCGCCTTCTGGCTGAGAGCTGACAGCTGACCCCCGGATGCCGGATCACATCCGACTCATCAGTACCCAAATTCCGATCGGCAGGTAAGCTTCTGTCCGATTTCGCGAACCAATCGGGATCGCACGGAATCCGAGGAGCAGCATCATGCAGTCCATCTGGAAAGGGGCCATCTCTTTCGGCCTCGTGACCATCCCCGTCGGCCTCTATAGCGCCCCCGAAGACAAGAAGGCTTCCTTCAAGCAGCTTCGTAAAGGGGACCACAGTCCGATCCGCTACAGGCGGGTGGCCGAGACCGACGGTGAAGAGGTCGAGTACTCCGACATCGTCCGCGGCTACGAGATCGAGAAGGGCAAGTACGTCGTCTTCACCAAGGAGGAGCTCAACAACATCGGCAAGGCCCTCTCAGGGACCGTCGATGTTGTCCAGTTCGTTGGCCAGGAGGAGATCGACCCCATCTACTTCAAGAAGTCCTACTACCTGGCGCCGGAGAAGGGCGGGGTGAAGGCCTACAAGATCCTGCTCAACTCGCTCAAGGCGGAGAACAAGGTCGGCATCGCCAAGGTGGCCATTCGCGAGCGTGAATACGTCTCGACCCTGAGAGCCGAGGACGATGTCCTGGTGCTCGAGACCATGTGGTGGCCGGATGAGGTGCGCGAGCCGGCCTTCGAGAGCCTGCAGGAAGAGGTCGACCCTTCCGACGAGGAGCTGAAGATGGCGGCCATGATCATCGACAACTTGAGCGCCACATTCGATCCCACCATGTGGAACGATGCCAGCCGCGAGGCGGTTGAGGCGATGGCGCAGGCCAAGGTGGACGGCGAGGAGATCGTGGCTCCCGAGAGCCCCGAGCCCACCAAGGTTGTCGACCTCCTCGATGCCCTCAAAGCCAGTGTGGAAGCGACCAAAGCCAAGAAGAAGGCGGGATGAGAATCACGTCGGCCATGCTGGCCGACTCGGCCCAGGTCCACGCCGGCAAGCTGTTCATTCTCGGAGGCGGCTTCGACACCATCCGCACCCGTTCGGTGCCGGCCATGCACAAGGCGCTGGCGGTGGTGATGGTGGCCGAGGTCAATCCGGGCGAGCGGGAGACCCCGCTGTCAATTGAGGTCACCCTGATGGACGAGGACATGCAGCCGCTTGGACCCCGGGCCTCGGGAACTCTGCGGGTGGGCGAGGCGCCCGCCCATCGTCCGGGCCAGCGCAGTGTGGTCCCACTGGCCATTCCCTTCTTTGATCTGCGCTTCCCCAGTGAGCAGGGATACGTCTTCCGGGTCAGTCACCAGGACGAGGAGCTGGCCCGGATCCCGTTTACGGTGCTGGTGGTCCCTCAGCCGCCCACGTAGCCGCCTCCCAGTCGTCGTCGGTGAACCCTTTGAACGACGGAGCCCGCAACCGGCCGGCCCGCGTCCATTC
>JBPCTX010000260.1:0-5952 GCA_051011455.1 Acidimicrobiia bacterium
GGCACTTTCCACCGGTGCCGGCTCCGGCAGTGTCCCTGGCGGAGCCGGACGACCTGGACCGCTATCGCGATCTGCCGAGAGAAGCCGACCCAACCGGTGGCCTGCGGGACCTCGCCGAGCGTCTAACCCTCGGCCTGGAAACGGATTACGAGAAGGCGCTGGCGCTCGAGCACTTCTTCCGCGACGCCGAGCTGTTCCGCTATACCACAACGATTGCTCCCGAGGAACGCGACAGTGACCTGACCGATTGGCTACTGAACCCGCTCTCGCCGGGCCATCGAGAGGGCTACTGCGAGCAATTCTCAGCCTCAATGGGAGTCCTGGCCCGGCTGCTCGACATCCCGACTCGTACCGTGCTCGGCTTCACCCCGGGAGAGGTGCAGCAAGAAGATGGATCAATCCTGGTGCGTGATCGCAACGCCCACGCCTGGGTCGAGGTCTGGCTCCCGGCCCAGGGCTGGGTCCGCTTCGATCCAACTCCCCGAGGTGACGGAGTCAACCCGACCACATTCCAGGAGACCAACCTGACGGCCCCGCAACTCGAGGAGTACTTCACCGAGCTCGGGGAAGCGGCGCTGGCAGCGCAGGGAACCGGCGGAGGAGGTGCGATACCCTCACCGCGCGACCCGAACCTGGACCTCAACCGGATCGCGCCGGGGGGCGGACCGGCGTCCTCTGACGGGGCTGGCGGCGGGTTCTCGCTGCCGGGATGGGTGACGCAGGCGGCCTTCTGGCTGGGGGTGACACTCATTGCCCTTGGTGCCATACCCGCCATCAAGCGACGCAGGCGCCGGGCCCGGCTCCGGCGGTTTGAGGACGGGGATATCGGTGCGGCCTGGGCCGAAATCGTCGATCGCCTGATCGACTCGGGAGTGGGCGTCAGCGAAGCCGATACGCCTGATGAACTGGCCGCGTCCACCGACGCCGCCATGCACCCCCTGGCCGAGGCCTACGGTGAAGTCGTATACGGCGCCGACCACGAGGCCGCTCCAGAGTCCCACCAGGCCGCCGTCGCCAGCCTCACCGCAACCGAGGAAAGCCTCCGCTCCCGAGAGTCAGCCTGGCAACGCCTCCGCCGCATCTACCGCCTGCGTTCTCTACTCCCCGATTGGATCAAGAGAATCAGAAGGCGCTAAATCACAGGCCGAAGGCCGACTCTGTCAGTTGCCAGAGGCCTCTTGCATGATGTCGTCTTCGACCTCACGCAGGGTCTCGAGGAACTTCTCACGGTCGAGCTCAAAGCGAGTGACGTCGTCGGCTACCGAGCGAGCGATCTTGTCGATGGCTCCGAAGAACGCCATCTGACCTTCCCTCAGCGCATCGAGCAGAGCCTCATCGTCGACGGTGTAGATGGTGGCTCCATCGGTGACCAGCGTCACCTCAGAGAGGTGCTTGTCCATGTTGCCGGTCCGCCGCAAATAGTTCCAGGCCCGGCGCACTCGCTGGAGCGACATACCGTTGTCGAGCAGGCTCTTGACTACCCGCAGCGCAACCACGTCACGGAACGAATACAGACGCCGCTTGCCGGGACGGCCGCCGGTGGTCTGCAGCGAAGGCACCACCAGATTGACACGGTCCCAATAGCGGAGTTGGTGAGCGGTACAGCTGGTCAGCTTGATGGCTTGCTGCGCCGTGAATCCTTCCAACCCTATCCCTCCGCGTGTGCCCGAAATCGTTGCGAGTGGCCGGTGGCTTCCCGCTCTTTCTCTCGCCGAAGCAAGAACCTCACTCTAGCTACGCGCGACCTAGCGCCGCCACTTGGATCGGAACCGATCGACCCACGAATCGGCCGCCGCTCGAGCGGGCCCAGGGACCATGGTGCGACGCCGGATTGAGACGACGAATACCGAGGCCGAAGCCACCATCAGCACGAACCCGATCATGGCTACGAGAGTGTTTGCCGTGAAGAAGAGCAGCATCAAAGCGAGGCCGGCGACGAACCCGGCGACGGTCCAGCGAGTTGAACGGCGGAAGACATCGGTGGCGGAGGCGGTGCGGACGGCCTTGGCCAGCTTGGGGTCATCCTGCAGGAACTGTCGCTCGATCTCGTCGAGGATCTCTTGTTCTTTGTCATTGAGCGGCACGGCTACTCCCTGTGGCCCAATCCCGGTGCGTGGCTGCAGTATACCGATAGTCGGTTCTACAAACCCTCGGCTTGTCGAGGACATTCCTGGAGCCTCATTCGCTCGGGTCGGGCCGGGAAACCAACCGGGCCGGAGAAACGGCGTCCTCGCCGAACCGGGACCGGACCTCGTCTACCGCCGCCGTCACATCGTCCCAGGCTGCCGGCCGGTCCAGCCCCAGTTGACGGGGAGCGCCGGATGGCTCGAGCGAAGTGACTCCGACCCCGAGGAGGCGGACCGCCCGCGTGAGGTCGACCCGGTCCAACAACTCCCTGGCAGCCACGAACAGATCGTGGGAAACGTCGGCGGCCGAATCAAACGTGTGATTGCGAGTAACGGTCGTGAAGTCTGCGTAGCGAACTTTGAGGGTCACCGTGCGGCCGGCCAGTCCGGCCCGGCGGAGGCGAGAGCCGACTCTTTCGGATTGGCGAAGGATTTCGGCTTCGATCACATCGGCGTCGGACAGATCTTGTTCGAAGGTCTGCTCCACGGAAATCGATTTGGCGGCGCTATCGGCGCTGACCGGCCGATCGTCCAATGCTTGCGACAATGCATGCAGATGCTGTCCCAGCGACGGTCCCAACCGCTGCTCGAGTGTGGGCCCGGGCACAGACGCCAGATCACCGATGGTTGAGACGCCCAGGCCCTCCAGTGTTGCGTAGGTGGCCTCTCCGACCCCCCACAGCCGGCGCACCGGAAGTGGGTGAAGGAAATCGAGCTCTCCGCCGGCCGGTACCAGCCTCAGGCCATCAGGCTTGGCTTCCTCGGAGGCCAGTTTGGCCAGCAGCTTGTTGGTGGCGACTCCAACTGAGGCGGGCAGACCGAGACCGGCCCGGATCGCCTCTCGCACCGATTGCCCGACCTCGGCTGCCGATTCGAAGTGAAGCCGCAGGCCGCCGACGTCCAGGAACGCCTCGTCCACCGATAGACCTTCGACCAGCGGGGTGACCGACCGGAACACCTCGAAGACAGACTCCGACACCCTCCGGTACCGGTGATGGTTAGGGGCGACATATCGGGCGGTGGGGCACAAGCGCCGGGCGTGCACCATCGGCATTGCTGAACGGACGCCATACTTCCTGGCCTCGTAGCTGGCCGCGGCCACCACCCCGCGATTCCCCAACCCACCAACCACAACGGGAACCCCCACAAGCGACAAGTCGTCCAGTCGTTCGACTTCAACGAAGAAGGCGTCCATGTCGACGTGGAGGATCGGCTCGAGAAATGGCGGGGACGCCGTCATGGATCCACCGTAGCTGCCATCAGCAGGTGGGCGGTTCGCGCTCTTCCTCCCGCCGCTGTTTCTCTTCGGCTGACAAGGCAGCCCACTCGGCCAACGATCGCACCACCAGCACCGAGACAACCAGCACGCCTGCGAATCCGACCAGGGCGCCGACCGTCCCCCACAGGATCTCGTCCGCCGTGCAGCTCTCGGTCCCACAGGAGACGCGGGCGACGCTGCTTCCCACGAACCATCCGACCGCGGTCGCCAGAATCACCGGCACCGCCACCCATGGGTTGGGCAGGCGGCGACTACTGGTTTGCTCCGGCGGTGTCATCGGGCTCCGGTTGATCCTGAGTCCATGAGGCTATCGCTCCGGCTTGATTGGTCGACCCCGGTCATCGAGGCCGGCCCGGGTCAGAACGTCGGGCGGTACCAGCTGGGGCGGGACGGCAACCCCTTCGGCCCGGGGCGCGATGGGATTGACGGCCAGTTCGGTGGCCGGCCACCAGGCAAGCCAGGCCCCACCCAGGGCAACCGCGGTCAGGGCGGCCAGACCCGGCAGGGGGGAAGCCAGCCCGGCTGCCAGCAGCAG
Source organism: Acidimicrobiia bacterium (assembly GCA_051011455.1). Classification (GTDB taxonomy): domain Bacteria; phylum Actinomycetota; class Acidimicrobiia; order Spongiisociales; family SHLN01; genus SHLN01. The sequence goes on from JBPCTX010000260.1 coordinate 3,941, forward strand.
GAGCGGGACCGCTACCCGGGCACTCCAGAGTCCGGCCCCAAGCGCCCGACCGAAAGCCCAGGCGGTGGCCAGGCCCAATCCTGCCGCCACCCAGTGGACGGTTTCGAGGCCACCAGGCGACGACACGGCTACGGCTCCCGGCACAAGCAGCAATCCCAGGGCCAGGACCACCGCTGTCGTCGGCGGAGGATCGGCCGGTGGGAGTTGGCGGAGGAACCCATCAAGCCAGGGTCCGGCCACCAGCACCACCGACACTGCCGTGAAGGCCAGAGTCACCCAACCCCAGGCGTCGAGCTCCATGAAGGCGGCCAGGATGGCCTGGGCGCCCAGCATCCCGAGCGCGAATCTCCTTGCCCACCGACCCCGGGATACAACCAGCCCGACCCCGGCCACCGTCGAACCGGCCACCAGGGCCACCGCCAGCAGGGCGCCGGCTCCATCGGCGAACAGGCCCGGCGCGATGATGAGGCGCAGGCCCCACACCAGACCGGCCACTACTACTGAAGCCGAGGCGATGAATCCCATCGGAGAATTATGGTGCAAGGCGATCGGCGACGACCGGCCTCATGCACCAGGGTCGCTCACCGGAGGCCACTCCGGGGGCGCCGGCCCTTCGACTGTGGGCACCCAGTAGCCGACCTCGCGCCAGGGATCGTTCGGCTCCAGCGTCAAGACATCACAGTGTCCGGGCCGGTTGAGGTGGAGTTCGGTGAGTGGCAAACCCCGCAGGGTCAACCGCCCGGCCTGAATGGGATCCTGGTGGCTGACCAGAACCACGCGCTGATCGGGGTGAGAGGCCGCCAGCTGGTCGGCGGCGTCGGCCACCCGCCGGCCCAGCTGAGGAATCGACTCCTCGGCGAAAGGGAGATCGGTCGGGTGTTCGAGGTAGGCCTCCAGTTCCCCGGGAAAGGCCGTGGGCAAATCCTCCCAGGTGACGCCCTTCCAACGGCGGGCAACCAGCCACTCGGTTAGGTCTTGCCGGGTTGCCACCGGCAGCCCACAGGCGTCACCGATAATGCCGGCGGTTTCCTGCGCCCGCTCGAGAGGCGATGCATAGATGGCGTCGATTGATTGACCCGCCAGGAACTCGGCGGCCGCGACAGCCTCGGCTCTCCCCCGGCTGCTGAGACCAAAGCCGGGCAGATCGGCGTAAACGACCCGGGCGGGGTTCTCCACCTCGCCGTGACGCACCATGAAGAGGGTCACGAAAGCGGACCCGGCGTTAGGCGTATCGGGAGAATACGAGCGCCACGTTGTGGCCGCCGAAGCCGAAGGAATTCGTCATCGCCCGGTCGATCGTGAACTGACGGGCCTCGTTTGGCACGTAGTCGAGATCGCACTCGGGATCTGGATCCTGCAGATTGATAGTGGGCGGTATGACGCCATCACGCATAGCCAGCAGGCAGACAAGCGACTCGAGAGCGCCGGCCCCGCCGAGCATGTGGCCGGTCATCGACTTGGTCGACGAGATCGGCAACTGGTAGGCGCCTTCCTGCCCGAATACCAGCTTGATGGCAGCGGTCTCGGTCGCGTCGTTGGCGCGAGTCGATGTGCCATGAGCGTTGATGTAACTGATTTCCGAGGACGCCAACCCGGCGTCATCGAGAGCGGCTTGCATCGCCCTGGCCGCACCCATTCCGCCGGGGCGGGGAAGCGTCATGTGATAGGCGTCGGCCGACATGCCATAGCCGGCCAGCTCGCCGTAGATGGTGGCTCCGCGGGCCACTGCGTGGCTCTCCTCTTCGAGGACCAGCACCGCCGCCCCTTCGCCCATCACGAATCCATCGCGGCCCGCATCGAAGGGACGTGACGCCCCCTCGGGATCCTCGTTACGGGTGCTGAGGGCTCTGGCGTTGGCAAAGCCACCGACGGCGAACTCGCAAATCGGAGCTTCGGCCCCGCCGGCCACCATCACGTCGGCGTCCCCGCGCCTGATGACCGAGGCAGCATCGCCGAGGGCGTTGGCTGAGGCTGCACAGGCAGTGACGGCTGCAGTGTTGGGGCCGAGCAGG
>JBPCTX010000261.1:0-2808 GCA_051011455.1 Acidimicrobiia bacterium
TCCGGCGCAGCCGTTCGAAAGCGTCCCAAACATCCACGAACCGGGTGTAGAGCGGGGCGGCTCCCAGCCGAATCACATCCGGCGCCCGGAAGTCCGGAACCACTCCGGCAGCGATCAAGGCCTGGTCGATCCGGTATCCGTCCGGGTGGCGCAGGCTGACGTGGTTGCCGCGCTGGGCCGGGACACGGGGGCTGCCAAGCTCGAACCCGTAGTCGTCGGGGAGCTCGTCGAACAGATCGACAATCAGGGAGGTAAGAGCGATGCCTTTCTCCCTGATCGCATCGATCCCAGCCTCTGCGCTGACCTGAATGCCGACCCGGGAGCCGATCATCGAGAGCACCGGCACCGTTCCGACGGAGAAGCGCTCTATTCCGGGACTCGGGTGATAGGTGAGACCAAAGTCGAACATGTCCTCCTGCCCCCACCAGCCGTGAATTGGCTGGGTCAGCTTCTCCTGCAGATGCTTGGCCACATAGACAAAGGCGGGAGCACCCGGGCCCCCGTTCAAGTACTTGTAGGTGCAGCCGACGGCGAGGTCGACGCCGGCTCCGCCCAGATCAATCGGGACCGCCCCCACCGAGTGGCTCAGATCCCACAGCGTCAGGGCCCCGACCGCGTGGGCGGCCCGCGTGATCGAGGCCATGTCGAGCAGAGCCCCCGACTTGAAGTTCACGTGAGAGAGGCTGACCAACCCGACCTGCTCGTCGAGGGCAGCCTCGACGGCAGTGGTGGAGGGAGCCACCGGGTCGGCCCCGACCATGCGGATAGAGCCTCCGGCGGCCTCGGCGGCGCCGGCCAACACATAGATGTCGGAGGGGAAGTTGCCGGAGTCGGTGAGAACCGTCCCGCGAGGCGCCTGCGCCTTCAATGCCGCGGCTGCCAGCTTGTAGACGTTGACCGAGGTTTGGTCGGTGATCAGAACCTCATCCGATCGGGCCCCGATGAGCGGTGCCAGCGTTGCCCCGATCCGGGCCGGCTCTGCCATCCAGTTGCCACGCCAGCTGCCCACCAGGCCCTGGCCCCATTCCTCGACCACTACCCGCTGGACCTCGGCGATCGTTGCCTGCGGGAGGCGCCCCAGGGAATTGCCATCCAGGTAGAGAAGGTCGGGATCGTCGATCACGAAGCGTTCCCGGTAGGAGGCCAATGGATCCTGCTGGTCGAGGGCAATCGCCTGGTCGCGTTTGATCATCAGGGAAAACTACTCGGTCGAATCGGCGAGCATCGGCCGTACGACCGGAAGAATGGCCTCGACCCAAAGCCGATACTGCCGGCCGGACGGATGGAGGCCGTCCTCGGCCACCAGCTCGGGGTGGCTCCGGGACAAGGGCGTGACGTCGGCGAACGGGATACCTACCTCTCCGGCCACCTCCCGCCAGGCAGCATTGAATGAGTCGATTTCGGCTCCGATCGCGTCGGCGTTGCGATCGGCCCCGAAGGGAGTGACCCCCCAGTCGGGAATGGAAACGGCGAACACGCCACCCGCCTCGCCTCGGTAGTGGTCGGCTCGCACCAGAAGTTGAACGGCATTGGCGACGAACTGATCGATGGGGAGTGATCGGTACTGGTCGTTGACGCCGACCTGGACCGAGACCAGGTCGAAGAGCCCCTCGGGTGGGCTCTTCTCCAACGCCGACAGCAACTCACCGCTGGTCCAGCCGGTTACGGCCACCACGTGAACGTCGAACGGCGGGCCGGGAATCCGACTGGTCAGTTGGGCCGGCCACGCTTCCTCAGGCGCGACCGACTCGCCAACTGTGTAGGAGTCACCGAGGGCCAGGAACCGCCGTCTGAGAGCAACCATGACGTGAGAACCTAACCAGAGACCCCTCACTCCAGCGACTCGCCCACAAGCGCGGGGAAAGGACGAGAATGGGAGGGAACCTGAGTCGACATCGGCAGCGTCCACTTGGAGACGCTGCGCAGGGAGACGACACCGTGACTGATTCGATCATTTATGAGGCAGAGCCGATCCCTCCCGAGGATCCGGAGGATGGAAGGCGTCAGCGGCGCCGTGCCATGTTCGGCGGGGCCGCCCTCATCGTCCTACTCCTGGTGGCAGTGGTCGTTGGCGCGTCTCTCTTCAGCGGCAACGATGAGCCCGAGCCAATGGCCGACGACGATCAGACGCAGACGTCGCTGGCTCAAACGACAACCACCCTTGCCGGCACCACCACTCCGGGACGCCTGGACCGAAGTGAGGGCGGTGGAGACGCAGCCACCTATCCCGCCAGGCCCGGCATCGATGCCCCGCCGACACCGCCGCTGCCGATGGAGGAGTTCGCCTGGGAGATGGTGACCCTCGAGTTCCCGGCCGGCCAGGACGGCTGGCTGCAGGGCGTTTACGCAGTCGACGGTGGCTACCTGGCCTTCGGGATCAGTGGTGGAGGAGCCGACGGCATCGGCGTATGGCGATCTGATGACGGGTCGGCCTGGGAGCCGGTTCAGACCACGGGGGATTTCTCCGGTGCCAGCGTCTGGAACATCAACTTCAACGAGTACGGAGCCGTCGCCCTCGGCGAGGAGTATGAGGTGTCCGCCGGTGACGGTCCCACCGAGTTCCGTCCCGCCAATCCCGCTCGCCTGGTCTGGACCTCACGCGATGGCATCAATTGGGCGAGAAGCGAGCTGGCCTTCGAGGCCGCCGACAACCAGAGCATCTGGATCAACACGGGCGTCGCCGGTCCCGGCGAGTTTGTGGTGGTCGGCCAGCGTGAGACCTCTCCGGAGTTCGAGCCGATGGTGTTCGAGAAGGACGGATACACGATCACCCTGGACGAGTACACCTTCACCTACAAAGTGGAGGAT
>JBPCTX010000262.1:0-7017 GCA_051011455.1 Acidimicrobiia bacterium
ACCGTGACGCAGCCGGCTCACGGCCGTGCCGTCATAGGGAGGCAGGTAGCCGGACAGGATCTTTGACGAACAGGTCGTCTCGAGGCCGCGGGTCACCATGTTGTCCTTCAAAGCGACCGGTATCCCCTGCAGGGGGCCGAGATCCTGGGCGGACTTGAAAGCAGCGTCCGCCGCTACCGCCGCCCGGGCGCTTCCCTCGCGGTCAACGTTGAGATAGGCGTGCAGGTTGGCCTCGGTTATGGCTGCCCGGGTGTTGACGGCTTCCAGCAGCTCAACGGAGGTCAGCTCTCCACTGCGCAGACCGGCGGCTGCCTCGGAAACCGTGAGATCGGCGAGATCAGACATCACTCGTCGAGGATTCGGGGCACGCTGAAATAGTCGCCGTCGCGGTCGGGAGCCTGAGTGAGGACTTCCTCCCGATCGAGGGAGGGGGTGACCAGATCCTCCCGAAAAGCGTTAGTCCGGGGCAGGGGATGCGAAGTGGGCGGCACGCCTTCGGTGGGAAGACTCTGGACCAGAGCGGCATGCTCCAACACCACCTCGCACTGGCGGCGATAGCGCTCTAGCTCTTCTTCGCTCAACGCCAGGCGGGCGAGACGGGCGACCTTGGCAATATCTATGTCTACAGGCATGAGCCTGGAATGGTAGTAGTGGCCGCGCTCGCCTCTTACGCGGCCCGGCGCGGCTCGGCCGGTGATTCGGACGGTGCGGCCCCGTCGAAGCCAACTCGCTCCATCGCCCCCCAGGAGGTCTTGCCTCTGGCGGCCGACCACAGTCCCTGCAGGCGCCATATCAGGGTGAGCTGTCGATAGCCAAAGCTCTCGACCAGGGCGATGAGCAGGAGCCGGCCCAGGTCTCCCGACCGCTGATAGCGGCGAAAGGAGAGCTCTTCGAGGGCCACCGCTGCGATGGAGAAACCCGACCCGAAGAAGAGAGCCAGGGCCAGGAAGGCGACCAGCTGCGTGGTCGAGATTGCCCCCGCCATAGCGGCCACCAGGATGGTGGCGTAACCGATCAGCTCGATGACCGGGCCCAGCAGCTCAAAGACCACCGAGAACGGGAGGGCCACCGTGGCAACCGGTCCGTACCGGGGTCGGGCGAACAGGCGGCGGTGACGCACGATCACTTCGGCCAGGCCGCGCTGCCAGCGATCCCGCTGACGTCCGAGGGGAGCGAGCGACTCGGGCGCCTCGGTCCAGGCAACCGGGTCGGGCACGAAGCTGACTCGGTAGGGAATCCGGTTGTCGCGACAGTAGGCATGCAGGCGCACCACCAGCTCCATGTCCTCGCCGACGGTGTCGGTCGAGAACCCGCCGGCCCCGGCCACGATCTCGCGGCGGAAGGCCCCAAAGGCGCCCGAGATGATCATCGTCGCGCCCAGCTCGTCCCAACCGACCCGGGCAGCGAGGAAGGCTCGCAGGTACTCGAGGGTTTGGAAGCGGGCCAGCAGGTTGCGGGGCAGTCGAACCTCGCGCACCAGGCCGGCCTCAACCACACATCCATTGGCCACCCGGACGATCCCGCCCGCTGCCACGGTGCGACCATCCTCCAGGAAGGGCCGAACCACCCGCATCAGCGAGTCGGGCTCCAACAGCGTGTCGGCGTCCATGGCGCAGAAGAGCGGCGTACGGGTGTGGTTGAGGCAGGCGTTGAGGGCGTCGGCCTTCCCACCGTTCTCCTTGTCAACCACCCACAAGCCCGGATGCTCGCGGCTCCGGTAAACGGCCTTGACCGCGGCAGTTGCCACCGAACTGGTTGCCACTCGCTCGGATCGCTCCAGGTCGAAGGCGCCAATCAGGTCTTCGAGGGTGCCATCGGTGGAGCCGTCGTTGACGATCAGGATCTCATAACTCGGATAGTCCAGCGTGAGCAGCGACCGGATCGAGTCGACGATGGTGGCCCGCTCGTTGAAGGCCGGAACGATGAGCGAAATCGGCAGTCCACCCGCCGAGGTCAGCAGATCGCGAACGTGGAGTGACTTGAGCCTCCGGACGTAACGGCGCAGCGACCGGTAGGCCAGCACACTCAGCATCAGGTAGAAGGCGTTGACGACCACGAAATAGCCGATCAGGAAGTCGTTGTACCAGGTGAGAAGCCTCATGCTCAGGCAGCCTCCATCAGGACTTCCCGGGCGACCGCGCCGCCGGCGGTGGCAGTACCGGCCACCCGCTCGAGCGTCTCGAGGTGGCCGAGTCGGGATAGGGCCCTGGCTGCCTGAATGGCGACCCAGGGTGAGGGATCGCGCAGCGCCATTTCGAGATCGGCCACATCGGTTTCATCCCCGACCGCAGCCAGAGCGGCCACCGCCCGCGAGCGCACCACGTAATCCTCCGACCCGACCATGCGACCGATGGAGGAGCGGTGTTGAGCCGTACCGACCTTCTCGATGAGACGGAGGCAGGAGGCCGCCAGATCCCGCGCCGGCTCTCGCTCTCCGAGGACGCCGGCCGCCGCGTCGGCGCCGGCCGCGTCCCGAAGCCGGGCAAGCGCCTCGGCTGCCACTACCCGCACCTCGTCGGACCTGTTGGAGTCCTCCAGGTTCCGACGCAGCAGCGGCGCGATCGAAGGACCGACTGAAGCCAGCATCGAAGCGAGGAATCCGGGGCTCCACAGCCGGAAACGGTCGAGACGCTTCAACACCTCGGCCAGGTAGTCCTCGTCTCTTTGGCGGGCCAGCGCCCGCGCAGCCACCATCGCCACCAGCGGAGACGAGTCGTCGAGTGAGGCGACCACCAGCCCGGCGTGCCCCGGCAAATCGAGCAGGCTGACCAGGTGCACCGTCCGGGCCCGTGTGGCGGGACGCCGGTCACTGAACCCGTGCACGACCTGTGGAAGCAACAAGGTCCCGAACGCCTGCACGGTGCGGAGATCCTCTCCGGCCAGCAGCTGCACCATGCGGGAGGTGATTTCGATCACGTACTCAACCTCACCGGCCGGCACCAGGGCGGCTAGTGACTCGGGCGTGTACTCACCGGCCACCAACTGCAGGAGGCGAGGCTCCCAGGTGGCTTCCAGGCGATCCCAGCGCCGCTTGCGAATCGTGTTGCGGAGCCGCAGCCCACCAACGGCCAACGCCAGGCTGATGTTGAACGCCAGTAACACGGCGACCGAAACCAGGAGGAGGTGGGGCATCAGTCGCTCGCCGGCGTCGCCGGCTTCAGTCCCAGAATGGTCTGCAGCTTCTCATCGAGGACCTGAGGATTGAAGGGCTTGGCGATCACGCCGGCAAGACGAGCGCCGCGCAGCTGTGAAACCCTCTCCGAGTCGGCACTCCCGGTCAGAAGCACGGCGGGAAGCCCGGCCGCGCTCGCAATCGCCTGGCACCTCTCCAGGAACTCAATGCCATCCATCTCCGGCATCATCAGGTCGACCAGCAGAGCATCAACAGGTTCCTCTTGCAGGTATTCGAGCCCCTCAGCGCCTGACCTCATGGCCACCACCTCGAAATGCTCGGAGGTAGCCAGCACCGCCGTTACCAGTAGACGGATGTCGGCTGCATCATCCACCAGGAGAATCTTCATGCCGCTCTCCGCGCCAGCCGGCCAACCCGGGCCAGAATCTCGCCGGGTGAGAACGGCTTGAGCACATAGTCGTCGGCTCCAAGATCGAAGGCCCGCACGACGTCATCCTCATTACCCATAGCGGTGAGCATGATCACAGGCATGGTGTCGAGCTCCGGAACCTGGCGCAGGCGCTGCAGCAACTCGAAGCCGTCCATCATCGGCATCTTGACATCCAGGATGGCCACCTGGAACTCACCGTCGAGAGCTGCGGTCAGGGCCGACTCTCCATCCTGGCAATGAACGACCCGATAGCCGGCCCGCTCGAAGCGATCGATGATGAGAGAAGCCGTCATCCGGTCATCCTCGGCCAGCAGCACGCTTGATCCGGACGGACTTTCCGGGTCGGACGGGCCGGGCAGATCGCGGGACGAAAGGTGAGAGCCCCCATCCTCCTCGGTAGTCCCACCGGTGCGACGGATGATGGTGGAGACCAGGCCGGGAAGCAGACCAACGTCGAGAGGCTTCTCTAGATATCCGTCGGCTCCCAGGGCGAAGCATTCTGCTTTGACCGCTGAGTTGTCATTGGCCGACAGCATGATCACTGCCGTGCGGGCGGTGGCCGGCTTCGATCGCACCTCGGCCAGCAGATTGCGCCCGTCGCCATCGGGAAGGACCAGATCGAGCAGCACTCCGTCATACGAGTTCTCGACCAGCGCTTGCCGGGCTTCTCCCACGGAGGCGGCCTGAGAAACCTCCCACTCGCGATCGGCCAGCGCCGTGGCTATCAGAGCCCTGATGGCCACATCGTCGTCAACCACCAGCAGCCGGGAGGGAACTGCTCCCTCGGAGACCGTGCGGCGCAGCAACTGCAGCAAACTCTCAACCTCACCGAGGCGGCCGGCGGGAGGAGCGGCCATAACTCCGGCCGCTCTGGCGGTTATCGCCGGGAATCCGAAGCTGGCACCCGAACCTTTGAGCTGGTGGGCAATCCTGACCATCGCATCCTCGGCAGAGGGGTCCCCGGCTTGCAGTTCGCTCACTGCCATCTCCAGTGCTGCAACATGCTGAAGAAGGCCGCGCAGAAAGACGCCCTGCAGCTCATCCATCGTCGCCTCCGGCCAGTCTGCGGACTGCCTGCACGACTTGTTGCTCGAGCCCGGCTCCCTTGGCTACTACCCGGGCCGGGCCCTGGTTGAGTTCCCGGGCTTCGGCATCTGTCAGTTCCTTGGCGGTGGCTACCAGCACCGGGACGTCGAGAAAGCGCGGGTCGGTTCTCATCCGCTCCAGCACAGCTCGTCCGTCCATCACCGGCATGAGCAGGTCGAGCACCACCAGGTTCGGCTTCCTGGTCTGCATCAAGTCGAGGGCCTCGGAGCCGTTGCTGGCTTCAATGAGATCAACCGACTCGTCCTGTAGATAGGCGCTCACCAGCAGTCGGGCTTCCGGATCGTCGTCTACCAGCAGAACGGAGGCTCGAGCCGGCTCGAGCAGCCGGCGCAAACCGCTCTCGTGTGCGGGTTTCTGCAGGATTGACACGCCGGGCTCTTCTCGTCGCTGGTCGGCGCCAACGGCGCTGATCACTGCTACCGGCACATCGGCCAGGAGGGGGTCGGCTCGCATCGCGTCGACCAGCCACCACCCGTCGTGATCCGGCATCAACAGGTCGGTTGTAACCAGGTCGGGCTGGTCCATCCGGGCGAGCCGGACGGCCTCCGCCGCCCGCCCGGCGGTCAGAACCCGGCAGCCGAAGGACTCAAACTGCTCTCGCAGAATGGCGAGTTGATCCGGATCATCGTCGACGCACAGGACGGTATGACCTCCATCGGCCGCCGTCTGCGGCCGGATCGACGACACGTTGTCGGGCACGAAGACCGTGGGATGGAGGGTGATGATGAAGGTCGAGCCGACTCCCGGCTCACTCTCAACCGAGACTTCGTGTCCCATGGCTTCCAGCAGCCGCCGGGTAATTGACAGGCCAAGGCCGGTTCCTTCGAACTGACGTGAGGTGCTGGTGTCGGCTTGCTGGAACGGATCGAAGATGCTGGCCAGATCCTCCTCGGCGATACCGATTCCGGTGTCGACCACTTCAATTCGGGCCGGCAACCCGTCGGCGTTGGCAATAACCACCACATGTACAACTCCGGCCTGCGTGAATTTCAGGGCGTTGCCGACGAGGTTGATGACCGCTTGCTTGAGCCGGCCGGCATCCCCGTCGATGGGCTTGAGACCCTCAGGAATGGTGGTTGCCAGCTCAACGCCCGATCGCACATTCCCCTCCATCTCCACCGCAATCTCCTCTACCAGATCGTCGACTGCCACCGACTCCGACGCCAACTCCATGTTCCCGGCCTCGATCTTGGACAGGTCGAGAATCTCGTTGATGACATTGAGCAGGTGGCTGCCGTTGCTGCCGACCCGGTCGAGATAGGAAAGCTGCTTCTCGGTGAGGTTGCCGTCCTTGTTCTTGAGGAGGATGTTGGTGAAGCCGATCACCGAGTTGAGAGGAGTGCGAATCTCATGGCTCATAGTGGCCAGGAACTCGCTCTTGGCCCTGTCGGCGGTCTGAGCCTCGTCGCGGGCGACTCTGAGTTCCCCGGTCTGGGCGGCCAGATCGGCCGTCATCGCCAGCGCCAGGTCCATGGCTCGCGATCGCGAGCGGGCCAGCGAGTAGGCGAGAGCGGCGGCAATCACGCTCAGGGCCAGCCCCCCGAATGGGATCAGCCAGTGGAGTATGCGATCTGCCGTTCCGAGGGCCGCTTCGAGCGGTTCGGTCACGATCAGCCAGCGTCGACCCCCGACCTCAATCTCGCCGATGTGACCTTCGCCAACATCGACTGCGTTGTCGACGTCGTCGTCGAACATCATCTGGGATGCGGGCAGAATCTCGGCGGCCGGGTAGGCGGAGAAGCCGGCGTCGTAGAGCTCGAGCTCCACCTGGTGCAAGTCGCCCATCCCGGCCACCAGGTCATCGACGATCAGGACGGCATTGACAATCCCGACGAAACCGTCCCTCCGCCCGGTGACGGTCGGTGGAGCTTGCTCGCCCTCGTAGACGGCGAGCATGAGCAGGAACCCGGTCTTGTCTCCCGAGTCCTGCACCAATGTGATCCCGCTCGTGGCCACCGGCTCTCCGGTATCTCGGGCCAGTTCCACCGAGCGCCTCCTGGCTTCGTTGCTGCCCAGATCGAACCCGAAAGCGGCCTCGTTGCCCTCGAGCGGCTCGACGAAGTCGACAACGAACAGATCCGAACCTTGCGGGCGGGGATGCACCGAGAAGTCCGGGTAGCCGGCGGCATCGAGACTGGTGTCGCTCTTCACCGCCGCCTCGAATGCTTCCACCTCCGAGGCCTCGAGCTTCCGGGTGTATTCGAGAGCCTGGAATCCCGGAAACCGTTCCTCCACGTTGGAGACAGCCAAGAAGTCGTGGAATTCGTTGCGGTCGACATTCTGGCTGGCCGCAAAGAGGCTGCGCAATCCGTACAGAACCTCGGTGTAGGCGTCTACCCGCCTGGTG
>JBPCTX010000263.1:0-2977 GCA_051011455.1 Acidimicrobiia bacterium
GGTCTCCACACGCCGGACATCGCCGGGGGAGGGCCGTCGGTGAGCACCACCGAGATGTCGGAAGCCGTGATCGCGGCTCTCGGTTAGTAGGCGCTCGCTCTGGCGGCCTTGTTGAGGGCGCTGGTGAATGACCGGGCTGAAGCTTCCACGATGTCGGTGGACGACCCGGTGCCGGTGAAGGTCCGCTCCCGAACCTGAACCAGCACGCTCACTTCGGCCATGGCGTCGGCACCCAGGCTGACCGGCTCAACCCGGTAGTCGAGGAGGCGGGCGTCGATCCCGAAGGCAGTCCGAAGGGCAGCGAAGATCGAGTGCACCATCCCGTCGCCCGAGGCCGCATGCGTTTCCTTGACTCCGTCGCGCTCGACGGTCACGGTCGCCTCTGCCTCATTGTCGCGGCCGGTGGCGTGCCAGCCGAGAAAGTGGACGGCGTCGGAGAGATCGACCTGGTCATGCACGATGGCCAGCAAGCCTTCCTCGCCGATCTCTCCCTTGCGATCGGCCAGCTCCTTGAAGCGGGCGAAAGCCGACTCGAAATCCTCGTCCTCCAGATTGATATCCAGGTCCCGCAGCGCGTCACCGAACGCAGCCCGTCCCGAGTGCTTGCCGAGCACCAGCTTGGACTCATCCTGGCCGACGGCGGACGGGTCCATGATTTCGTAGGTGGTCCGCTCCCGCAGCACACCGTGCTGGTGGATGCCGGACTCGTGGGCGAAGGCGTTGCGACCCACCACCGCTTTGTTGTACTGAACGGGGTAGCCGGTCAGCCGCGAGACCAGCCGGCTGGCCGGGAACAACTGGGTGGTATCGATGCTGGTCTCCACTTGATAGTGGTCGCCCCTGGTGTTGATCGCCATCACGATCTCCTCGAGAGCGGTGTTGCCGGCCCGCTCCCCGATGCCGTTGACGGCTACCTCTACCTGACGAGCACCGTTCTCGACCGCCGCCAGAGCATTGGCCACTGCCAGACCCAGATCGTTGTGGCAGTGGGTAGAAATCACGATGTCGTCACGGTCGCCCTTGACCTCCTGCACCACGCGTTTGATGCGGGCGCCGTAGTCGGTGGGAGTGCCGTAGCCGACCGTATCGGGGATGTTGATGGTGGTAGCTCCGGCCTCCACCGCGGTTTGACACACCCGGATCATGAAGTCGATGTCCGAGCGGGATCCGTCCTCGGGAGAGAACTCGACGTCCTCGCAGTGTCCCCTGGCTTGTGAAACGCCGGACCTCACCGCTTCCATGACCTCGTCTTCGGTCATGCGGAGCTTGTGCTCCATGTGGATGGCTGAGGTCGCCAGGAACACGTGAATCCGTGGACGTTCCGCGTCCTGAACAGCTTCCCAGGCGCGATCGATGTCCTCGGAGATTCCGCAGCGGGCCAGGCCGGCGATGATGGGACCCTTGACCTCGCGAGAGATGCGTTGCACGGCAGAGAAGTCACCGTCTGAGGCGATCGGGAAGCCTGCCTCGATGACATCGACACCCAGATCTGCCAACTGGTTGGCGATGGCCACCTTGTCGTCAGAGTCGAGGGCGATCCCCGGCGACTGTTCGCCGTCTCGCAGGGTGGTATCGAAGATGATTACTCGGTCGGACATGATGGGTACTCCTGGGGCGCGTGAGAGATTAACGGGGTTTGCGTCGGGGCCGGGTCAGCGTTTGCTGCCCGGCCCTCTAAGCGCCAGCCAGGGATTGTCAGTCCCCCCAGTGGGGGGAATGCACTGCTCGCCGAGAGGCGAGGCGTTGGGGAGTGTCCCCGCGCCCGTCGGCGGGAGCGGCTTCATGAGATTGCCCGCAGGTTGCGGCTCTTGGAATCACGGGCCAAAGCGATCCAACCCGATTTGACGACGTCGATCAGGCCATAGGGCCGGACCAGCTCGAGGAAGTCGTTGACTTTGGGTGGGCTGCCGGTGATCTCGAAGGTGATCGAAGCCGACCCGACGTCGACCGCTTTCGCCTTGAAGACGGTGGCCGCGTCCAGCAGCTCGCTGCGTTTGGAGGCATCGGCCGCCACCCGTACCAGCATGACCTCTCGCTCGACGCTCTCGGCCGGGTTGAGCTCGGTGATCTTGATCGTGTTGATCAGCTTGCGGAGCTGCTTGACCACTTGTTCGATCTCGCCCGCGTCCACCACCACCGTCATGACAGAGTTACCGGGCTCGGCGGCCGGTCCAACCGCCAGCGAGTGGATGTTGAAACCGCGGCGGGCAAACATCGAAGACACCCGGGCCAGGACGCCAGGCTTGTCCTCAACCAGAACGGAAAGCACATGCAGGTTCATTCCGCCTCCCCGCTTGCGGCCCGGCCAGGGTCAACGCTAAGGGGCGCGACCGCAAAAGGTTCTTGCTGGTAGCTGGTAGCTGGTAGCTGGTAGCTCACTTGAGATCCTCCAGGCTGAGGGCAACGATGTCGTTGGAGCCGCCGGCGGGGACCATCGGGAAGACCATCTCGTCGGGATCGACCTTGAACTCCACCACCACCTGCCGGTCGTTGATGGTCAGCGACTTCTCGATGACGGGTGCCACCTCGGACGGGTGCTCGGCTCGCAGACCGACACATCCAAGGGCCTCGGCCAGCTTGACATAGTCGGGGGTGTGATCTGTCAGCTCGCTGCCGGAGAAGCGTTCGTTGTAGAACAGACGCTGCCATTGGCGGACCATGCCCAGGTTGTTGTTGTTGAGCACCGCGATCTTGACGGGCACCCCCTCGGTACTGGCAGTTGTCAGCTCCTGCATGGTCATCTGGAAACAACCGTCCCCGTCGATGGCGTAGACCAGCTCGTCCGGCTTGCCCATCTTGGCTCCGATCGCGGCCGGGAAGCCGAACCCCATCGTTCCCGCGCCCCCGCTGGTGATCCAATGCCGGTTCTCGCGGGTTCTGCAGAACTGGGCTGCCCACATCTGGTGCTGCCCGACATCGGACGTGATGATCGCGCGCCCCTCGTTGAGGGCATCGAGGCGATCGAGCACGTGCTGGG
>JBPCTX010000264.1:0-3150 GCA_051011455.1 Acidimicrobiia bacterium
GGCCAGAGCTGACCGTCGCAGTCGGCCGTCCAAGCGGCAGCTACGCAAGGTTGCGGCGGCCGAGCGGGAACTGGAGTACCGGCGGGACAAGCTGGACCGCAAGTCGACTCGCCGCCGGCGCCGCAAAGTCCGCAAAGCCGAGAAGGAGCTAGCCCGGCTCACAGCGTGACACCGGCACGAGGCTGAGCGTCAACCACCGGACGGGATTCGCCCCGACTGATATGATCGGAACGTGGTCCAACCGACCCGACCCGGCCGATCACTGCGGATCGGGATCTTCTGCCTGATCATCGCGGCCCTCGTTCTAGACGCCCACCCTGCGGCAGCAGACGAGGGCCTCAGCCTTCGATCGGAGACAACCTATCTCCTATCGCCCGAAGACGGCGTGGTCAGCGTGGAAGCCGAATACACCCTGGAGAACACCACCCCCAATCAAGTGTCCGGGAATCGGATCACCCAGTTCTTCTACGAGAGCATTCAAATACCGCTCCCCGAGACTGCCGAGGCGGTGATCGCCGAGAGCGACGGGCGAGAGTTAGAGGTGGGAATCGGAGAGTTCGAAGGATTCCCGGTCGCCGACATCAAGCTCCGAAAGAAGCTTTGGTACCGCCAGACACAAACCGTGACCGTCCACTACGACATCCCAAGCGAACCGCCCCGCAGCGAGGCACTCGTGCGCGTCAACACCGCATACGCTGCGTTCCCCGCCTTCGGATTCGGAGACGTGGGAGAAGTGACCGTGCGGGTGGTCCTACCGAGGGACTTTGAGATCGAAGTGTGGGGCTCCAACCTGGCACGCACCCGCGGCGAAGACGACATGGCGGTCTACGTCGCGGCCGACATCGCCAATCCGGACGAGTGGTTCGCCTTCATCACCGCTCGCCGTGATACGGGCCTGGCGTCCACGCGGGCGGTGGTTGACGACTATGCGGCGGTGATTCGCTTCTGGCCCGATGATCAGCGGTGGGCTTCGTTCGTCGAGACTCAATTCGTGGATCGGGTGCCACTCATGGCCGACCTCATCGGCCTCGAGTGGCCGCTGACCGGGGATTTGGAGGTGATCGAAACGATCAGCCCCAACCTCTACGGTTATGCCGGTTGGTTCATTCTGGATGAGAACCTCATCGAGATAGACGAGAGCCTCGATGCTCACGTGATCTTGCACGAATTTGCCCATGCCTGGTTCCACCGGGACAACTACCGACACCGGTGGCTGAGCGAGGGATTGGCTGAGGAGGTTGCCAGCCGGAGTATCGAAGAGGTTGGCGGAGCTCTCAAGAGACCTGAGGAGGTCGACCGTTCGAGCTCAGCTGCGATCCCGCTCAACCGGTGGGACCTCTATGAGCGAGCGCGTCAGCGAAATGATGAGCGCGAGCAGTACGGATACGACGCCAGTTGGCACGTCCTTCGCGAGATAACAGAAGAGATCGGTATGGACGGCCTGCGCGATGTTCTCGCCGCCATAGAGCTAGGACACAGTGCTTACCTGGGCGAGGACCCGCCCCAGGGCTCCGAACGGGAGATCGTGGACTGGCGACGTTTCCTTGATCTGGTGGAAGAGAGGGGAAATACCGAGACCGTCGACGACGTGTTCCTGGAGTTTGTCGTCGCGGACGTGGACAGGTCCCTGGTAGCGGGTCGTGACGACGCTCGGCGTGACTACCAGGATCTACAGGACCAAGGACAATCGTGGGCCGCCCCGGATGGAGTCCGAGAGCTGATGGAGGCATGGGACTTCGATGCGGCCCAGGAGGCAATTGGGGTTGCAGCCACCGTCCTCGACCGTCGCGACCAGTTGGCCACCCGAGCAGCCTCGCTCAACGTCGCGCCGCCTCCGGCTCTTGAGCGCATGTATGAGGAGGCGGTCGATCTGAAGGCTCCATCCGACGAAGTCGACCGACAACTTGCGTCGATTGAAGCTCTCTCACAAGCTTCGATCGCCTTGGCAGCCGACCGAGACTTGTGGACAAAGATCGGGCTGCTCGGCACGGACCTGGAGGTCGACTACCGGGCCATCGAAGCGTCCTTTGAGGCCGGTAGGTCCGATTCCTCGATCGAACAGTCTGCCGCGCTCATTGAGACTCTGCATGATGCCTCCAACCTCGGGAGAGAGCGCTCGATCAAATCCGCCCTCGGCCTGATTAGCGGGATACTCGTAATCGTCCTCTTGGTGAGGTGGGTTGTCCGCGCCCGTCGGAAGAAGTTGCGGGTGAGCCTCGACTAACCGAGTCGGTAGATCTCCAGCTGGGCGGCGCCCTTCTTGCCGGTGCGCTTGCCGATGAGATACACGAGCAGCATCAACACGACGCCGCCGATGGCCAGGCCGATGCTGGCGTTCTTGACAGTGGTTGTGGTGTCGTCGACCGCCGTTTGAACCTGGCGGAACTTGGATTCGAGGTCGTCGCGTTCGATGGTCATGGCGTCAGGTTACTCCTCGCCTGCCTCGGTCAACGAGGGAATGGCGTCTTTGAACGTACCGGGATCTTCGTAGCCTCGCCGTCCCAGGTAGATGACCAGCCCGGCAATCGCCACCAGCAGGAGGGCGGACAGCACATAGCCGAGCCCGCTCCAGGCTCTGCCTTCCGGGAGCAAGTCGATGATCCACCGATTGACGGCGACCGCCCCCAGAAGCACGGCCATCGAGAACAGGAAGGAAGCGGCGAACCCGAGGCCGGCCACCTTGCCGAGTCGCTTGGCCGGCTCGACTGTCTCCTGCCTCAGGTACTCCTTTGACAGGTCAATTGACTCGGAGATCAACTCCGGGATTTCTTGTGCTGTTGCCATATGGGCTCATTCTCCCCATTCGCGGCCGATGTCGCAAGACACCGGGTACCGGTACCGCCTCAAACGGGTGCTGTAGCCTCCCGCAATGTCCAGCCGCATCACGATCGGAACCGCCCACGGGACTCGCCGGGAATCGTTCGGATTGGTCGAGTGGGGCCTGGTCGCTTTCCTGGCTCTGACATGGGGCGCTTCGTTTCTCTTCATCGATATCGCCCTGGACTCGCTGGCCCCCGGCGTCATCACCTGGCTGCGTGCCCTCCTGGGAGCAGGCGCCCTGGCCTTGATCCCGGGTGCCCGGCGCCCGGTCCCGCCCGAATCGTGGCCCCAGATCGCCCTGCTCGGTTTTACCTGGATAGCCATCCCGTT
>JBPCTX010000265.1:0-2759 GCA_051011455.1 Acidimicrobiia bacterium
GCCTCGAGGACCCTCCCCACGTCTTCGTGATGTCGACTCATGAGTCGGGTGACTACGCGGGGCCCGCCCTGGCTGCCGGGGCGATCGGCTTTCTCGCCAAGTCCCAGTTCGGGATGGAATCGCTGGAGGAGATCTGGGCCCAGGCTGGACGAGAGGGCTAGGCCGGGAGCACTGCAGGGATCGGTACGGATCCTTTGACGATGCTCCCCTCACCGGGTGTCGACTCAACCCGCGCCACGCCACCAACGGTGTCCATCCGGTCCGCCATGCCGGCCAGCCCCCGGCCGCCGTCCACCTGGGCCGGGTCGAAGCCCTGCCCGTCGTCCCGCACTTCGAACCGCAGCTCCTGGCCGGTGTCCGTCAGCATGACCGATGCCGACTGAGCGTGGGCATACTTGGCCGTGTTCTGCAACGCCTCGAGCACTACGAAATACACCGCCGCCTCGACTTCGCGTGAATACCGTTGCAGGCCGTTCCCGTCAACTGCCACCGGGATCGGAGCCTTGCGGGCCTGCTGGGCTATGGCCACGGCCAATCCCTCGGCCTGGAGCAGCGGTGGGTACACCCCGCCGGCAAAATCTCTCACCGCCTGGATGGCGTCCCCGGCTTCCGCTTCGAGCTGAGCGAGCACGGCGGCCGTCTTGGCAGCGCCGCTTTGCTCGGCCCTCTTGCGAGTCGGTCCGAGTTTGACCTTGAGAGCAACCAGCTGTTGTTGAGGCCCGCTGTCGAGGTCGTTCTCGAGTGTCCGCCGGGCTGCGTCGGCGGCAGCCAGGATCCGTTCCCGGGATGCTTCCAGCTCGGCTACTTGCTCCCGGAGTCGGGCGGTTAGGCGCGTGTTCCACAGCGCCAGCCCCATACCCGCCGCAAGGTTCTCGAGGAGAGCAGCTTCCGGTGGCGTTACGGACTCGCCTCTCGTTGTGACCAGAGAGATGCCGCCAAGGAGCTCATCGGCGTGGAACACGGCAAGGGCGTAATCAGAATCAGGATCCTCAAACGAGGTTCCGCTGCTGGTTAGCGCCCGTGATTGCTCCTGCTGGGGCCAGGTTGCGCCTTCGCGGAATCCCTGGTCGGTGCGAACCCACAGCGCGGCCTGTGACGCGCTGGTACCTTCAACGATCAGCTGAGGCAGCCGCGCCAGCAGCTCAGCGTCCGAGGCCTCGGCAGCCCGATGAGAGAACCGGGACAGAACCTCATAGGGGGTTGCCCGCTCCCCGTATACCAGCCTGTTGGCTGCCTGCTGCATCCAGCGACGGACCGGCTGCACCAGTATCGCCGCCGTGACGACTGCTGAAAGTGTGAGGGCGAAGCTGGACCGGTCGCCTATCAACTCACCGATACCGACAACAATGCCGACGTAGACCGCCGCGATGAATGCAACCAGCGCCACAGACGTGACGGTCTTCGAAATGACGATGTCGAGGTCAAAGAGCCGGTACTTGAGAATCGCAATCGCGAACGCCAGGATCAGGAAGACCTCGCCAACCAGAAACATGTAGGCCGTGCTCGTCTGCTCAGGGGTCACCAGCACGACGGCGACGGTCACGCCGATGCCGCCCAGCAGCACCAGTCGGATCTGCCTCCTGGCCTCGTCGGTGCCTCTCCGGTAGCGAATGAGGAGTGACACCATGGAGAGGATGGCGCCAAGTATCACAAGCGTGAGAGCACTCGAGACCAGCTCTCCCGCAACCCCGGGCAACTCCTCCACCGGAGTATCCGTGTCCAGGGTGCTGCGAGGGTGGAAGAGCCACAGCTGCCCAAGGTACGCGACAGCAATCGCAACGGCGCTCAACCATCCGACCCACCGCCAGCGGGAACTCAGGACCTTGCCGTCGGGGAACAACAGCAGACCCAATGTCGAAGTCAAGAAGAAGGCAGGAATCCAGGCGAAAGATGGCAGCCAGGCGGCGATAGCGGCTCCGAGCGGCATCTCTGCCGGGGTGGTTACGTCGAAGTCCACGCCGTGCGAAGTCAATATCACAGCGGCAGTTGCAGCACCAGCTGCATACAGAGACGCGAAAAACGCCGACACGGTGAGAGCCCAGACAGCCCCGTTGCGGGGCTGAGTCGGGAGCACCAGCCAGCCCAGAATCCCAAAGCCGACAGCCTGGATACCGGTATGAGCGACGAAGTCGGTTACCAGCCGGTCCGATTCCCAAATCGCGATGAACGTCAGGATCCCGGCGGCTCCCAGGGCGATTGAGATAGCCCCGAGAATCCTCGCCAGCCGGGCCAGCGCCTGATCGTCGAAGCGCTCGATCACGCCGGCTCCAGCCGGCGAGCAGGGAGAGACACGTCTACTTGCGTGCCAGCGTCCTTGGAGGTCACCGTCAGTACTCCTTCGGCTGCCTCGACCCGGTCGCCTACCGCGGTCATTACCGTCGCCCCGGCGGGAGTCGGGTAGGCGGCCGTGAGCGCCACCTCTTCGGCACCGGCATCCAGCGAGATCCTCGCCTCGGTCGCTCCGGCCATGGTGGCCTGGTTGATGATCTCCTGGACACAGAAGTAGATGCACTCCTCGATTTGGCGCGAAAAGCGACCGAGCCCGGACGCATTGAGCTCGACGGCGATCGCCGCCGAGCGGCGAATCGTCGCCAGAGCAGGTTCGAGTCCTTCGGCTTCCAGCAGAGGGGGGTAGATACCGTGGGCGACTGCCCGCATCGCATCAACCGCTTCTTGAGTGCCGTCGGCCAGGTTGGCAATCGAGGCCGCTACCTCCCCGGCGCCCTCGCGTTCGGCGATTGTCCTGGCCAGGCCCAGCT
>JBPCTX010000266.1:0-5732 GCA_051011455.1 Acidimicrobiia bacterium
TGTCAGGAACCACCGTGAAGGCGGGCGGGCGCTACTACCTGCGCCAGTACATGGCGGAGAAGACGATCGCCGAGAAGCGTCTGAGCTAGATCGGCTCGGGCGGGCCGTCGGCCAGGTCGAGTCGCTCAACCTCGGCACTCACGCCGCCGGCGGCAATGCTCTCGTAGGCGGCGGGAACCCGGTAGCGCTCGAAATCGAACAGGGTTCCCTTGTAGTACTTGGTCTGGTCCAGGTCGATGCGGGCCACCACTACCTCGTCGCCGGTGGTGACCGCCTGTCGCACGATCTGGCCGGAGGGAGCAATGATCGCCGACTGAGCGAGCGATTCAACCCCTTCCTCGATCCCTCCCTTGGCCACACCGATGACGTAGGTCCCGTTCTGATATGCCCCCGCCTGCATCACCAGATGATTGTGAAAGGACTGCAACGGGGTCTGGGTGGGATCTGGCGCATAGTTGAGCGGCGTGTTGTAGCCGATGATGATGAGCTCGACACCCTGTAGGCCCATCACCCGGTAGGTCTCGGGCCAGCGCCGGTCGTTACAGATGGCCATTCCGACCACCGCGTCGAACGAATTCCATACCGGGAACTCGTCGCCCGGCTCGAAGTAGCGCCGCTCGGCGTGCTGGAACTCACGCCAGGGCTCGAACTCATGGTGGCCGGGGATGTGCACTTTGCGATACAGGCCGACGGTGCGCCCCGTCTTGTCGACCAGGTGATAGATGTTGTAGCGATGACCGTCGTCGGTCTTGAGGGCGTAGCCGATCGTGAACCCAACTCCCAGCCGTTTGGCCTCGTCCCACAATGGTTGAGTGTGGGCATTGGGCATCTCGGTTTCATAGAACTCATCGGCGTCTTCGATCGGCATCACCCAGCGAGGAAAGAAGGTGGTCAGTGCCAACTCCGGAAAGGCGATCAGCTCGGCGTTCTGGGCGGCGGCGTCGCGCAGCAGGTACACGAGGCGCTCTACGACCTCGTCGCGGGTATCGGCCCGCTGAATGGGACCCATCTGGGCGGCAGCAACAGTGAGATATCGGGGCAAGCGGCTTCCTTTGCTCTGCCGGGCAGCGTAGTCGCTGTTCGCGAAATCGAAACCATATTCCGCTGAGCCGATCGCTTGATTCCGCCCGGACCGCCCGTATCATCACTGCACCGTTGTCAGGAGTCCCCGCCATGAGCAAAACTGTCCGCGCCGCCCTCGTCCAGGCTGAATGGACCGGCGACAAAGAGTCGATGGTCGCCAAGAGCATCGGATATGCCCGCGATGCAGCCGAGCAGGGCGCCCAGGTGCTGTGCTTTCAGGAGATCTTCAGCAGCTCATATTTCTGCAACGTTCAGGATCCCCAGTACTACGACGAAGCCGAGGAGATTCCCTCCGGCCCAACCATCCAGGCGATGACGGCGCTGGCCAAGGAAACCGAGATGGTGCTGGTCGTTCCCATCTACGAGAAGGTGGACGAGGGGACGTTCTACAACACCTCGGCCGTCATTGATGCCGACGGCTCGTTTCTCGGCATCTACCGCAAGACCCACATCCCCCAGGTGGAGGGATTCTGGGAGAAGTTCTACTTCCGCCCCGGCAACCTCGGATACCCGGTCTTCGACACGGCAGTCGGCCGCATCGGCGTCTACATCTGCTATGACCGCCACTTCCCCGAGGGCTGGCGGGTACTAGGCCTGAAGGGGGCGAAGATCGTCTTCAATCCTTCGGCAACCACCCGCGGCCACTCCCACTACCTGTGGCAGCTGGAACAGCCGGCGGCAGCCGTCGCCAACGAGTATTTCGTTGGAGCGATCAACCGGGTGGGAGCCGAGGATCTGACCGACACCGATTACTACGGCACCTCCTACTTCGCCAGTCCCCGCGGTCAGTTGATCGGTGAAGCCGCCTCGGACACCGAGGACGAGGTCCTCGTTCGGGACCTGGACATGGGATTGATCGAGGAGGTCCGCCGCCACTGGGCGTTCTACCGCGACCGCCGGCCCGACGCCTACGCCGATATCTCCACCGAGTAGGGCTACTCCTCGGAGTAGGGCTACTCCTCACGGAGTAGGGCTGCCAGTCAGTCGCGAGAGGATCTAACCCAGGCCACCGCCACGGCGACAGCCAGAGCAAAACTGCCAAGCGCCACCCACCACATGGTGGCGTACGAGCCGGTCTGATCGACGGTGTATCCGTAGAGCGGCGGACCGATCCCCAATCCGGTCAGGAAGCCGAACCACACCGCCCCCGATGCCCGTCCCGCGTCCGAGGCGCCCGCTATCGCGATGACGGCGATGGACGCCA
Source organism: Acidimicrobiia bacterium (assembly GCA_051011455.1). Classification (GTDB taxonomy): domain Bacteria; phylum Actinomycetota; class Acidimicrobiia; order Spongiisociales; family SHLN01; genus SHLN01. The sequence goes on from JBPCTX010000266.1 coordinate 2,288, forward strand.
CCGAGGTCCAGGAACTCGACGACAGAGCCAGCACCACAACGCCTACCCACATCCAGATGATCCCGGCGGTCATCGCCAGCAGCATCAGCGCGATCGCGGCAACGGACAGAGCGGCCAGCACCGCTAGGGCCGGAGCCGGACTGGCGTTCCGCTCGGCTATCCGGGCCCATTGCAGCCGGCCCAGCACGGCCACAGCTCCAACGATGGCGGCGGCCAGACCCGCAACCTGTGGACTCTGACCCAAACTCTCCTCAACGAACAGCGGGAGCAGAAAGCTCGCCGACCCCCCGAGACCGAGCAACGAGCCATATACGGCAACCCACCAGATTCCGCCTGGGAGCGGGCCCCGAGAGCCGGACCGATCAGATGATGCCGGCTGGTCGGCCGGGACCACGCGCAGCAGCACCGGGATTCCGGCCAGGAGCACGGCACTGACCACCAACATGGTGGGGCGCCAACCGATGGTGCTGGCTCCCCAGGGCGCGAGCAACCCGGCGAAGAAGCTGCCCACCTGGGGGCCGGTCTGCTTGAACCCCGTGGTCAGCCCTCGCCTACCGGGCTCCAGATGCTCGGCAACCAGCTTGTTGGTGCCAGGGTTGGCACCGGATCCGGTGAAGGCCCCCACCGCGGCCCCCACGAACATGGCAGCAAAGAAGGGAGCACCCGCATACAGAGCGGCCCCGACTCCGGCCCCTCCCAACACAATCAGGCCAGCGTTGCGCCCGCCGACCCGATCGGTGATACGTCCTGCCAACGGCGATGAGACGGCCGCCACCAGGATGCCGACCGATCCGAGCGAACCGAACTGGGTGCGGTTGATGCCGAAGTCATCGATCAGGAACGATGCGATGACGGGCAAGGTGACGGTGGAAGCGGTGGCCGCAACCATGACCCACATGAGAAGCCCGCCGAACATGAACCGCCGCCGGGGGTCGGTGTAGGCAGCGGTTGAAGTCACCCAGCGAGGTTAGGGTCCCGGTCCGGCCGGGCCCTACGCTGCCGGCATGCGATGGCTGGCAGCAAGTGCGACGACGGCGGCAGTCGGATATCCGGATTGCGAACTGATCGGATCTGGTCTCATCGCCCAGCCCATTGCGGCCTGGACCAGCCTCGCCTTCCTCCCGGTTGGAGTCTGGATCCTCACCGACCGTGCCATGGACGTGGCGGGGCGGGCCATGTTCGGCCTCTCGGTGCTGGCAGTCGGTGCGGGCAGCTTCCTGGGTCACGCCGACGCCACCGATTGGGGACGCGAGCTCGACTCGCTGTCCATCAAACTGATGCTGATCACGTTCGTGCTGTATCCGCTGGGCCGACGTCAATCCTGGACCCCGGGCGTCGTCACCTCAGCCTGGCTGGGCGCATTCGCCACCGTCTCAGTCATCCAGTTGCTCCTCCCTGCCTCCGCCAACCCGTTGCTGGCAGTACTGGCAGGTGGAGCCCTGGTCCTGGCGGTGGAGGCTGCTCGTGACGGCACTGGGTATTGGCTGGGTGCCGGCCTGAGCCTGATCGCAGGCGGAGCCCTTCTTTGGTGGCTGGGGCGCGATGGTGGACCGTGGTGCTCCGTGGACGCCTCCCTCCAACCGCACGGGTTGTGGCATATCCTGGCGGCGGCAGGGTTCGCCTGCCTTTACCAGGTCCATCGGAGCAGCATGCCATGACAGTCGATGCGGTAGTCGTCGGGGCCGGCCCGAACGGGCTGACCGCCGCCATCACCCTGGCCCGGGCCGGACGTTCCGTGACCGTGCTGGAACAGTCCGATGAAGTGGGCGGCGCCTGCCGTTCAGCGGAGTCCACGCTTCCGGGCTTCACACACGACATCGGGGCGGCCGTCATGCCGCTTGGCTACACCTCGCCCGCCTGGGAGGACCTGCCCCTGGCCGAGCACGGTTTGAGCTGGGTCACGCCGGCGGCCGAGTTCGGGCAACCACTCGACGATGGTCGGGCGACCGTCGCCTACCGGGATGTGGAGCGCACCGCGGCCGGGCTGGGGGCTGATGCCGACCTCTATCGGAAACTGGCCGGTGGGCTGGTGAGCGACTGGGAACGGTTGCGGGAAGCTTTGCTCGGGCCCCTGCTGCGCTTCCCGCGTCACCCCTTGACATTGGCCCGCTTCGGCTGGAAGGGCTTGCAGCCGGCCACCCGACTGGCGCGGCAGGCAGAAGACGAGTTGTTCCCGGCTCTGTTCTCGGGATGCGCGGCCCATGCGGTCCTGCCTCTCGAGCGTCCATTGACCTCATCGGTTGGGCTCATGTTCATGGCGCTGGCGCACACCAGCGGCTGGCGCTATCCCCGGGGCGGAGCAGCTTCGATCAGCCGGGCGCTGGCTTCCTATCTGAAGAGCCTGGGAGGCGAGATCATCCTCTCCCACCCGGTCCGGACCTGGGCCGACCTGCCGCAGCACAGGGCGGCGATCTTCACGACCGGTCCCAGAGTCGTCGCCGACATCGCCGGCGACCGGCTGCGGGCCCGGCAACGCAATCGATTCCGGCGCTGGGAGTACGGTCCGGGTGCTTTCAAGGTCGACTTCGCTCTTGATGGGCCAATCCCATGGTCGGCTCCGGAACTGGCCGGGGCAGGCACCGTCCACGTCGGAGGCACGATGGACGAGGTGGCCACAGCCGAATCCGAAGCGTGGTCGGGATCACATCCGGCCCGTCCCTTCGTGCTGCTGGCTCAACCGAGCGCGGCCGACCCGACCCGGGCGCCCGACGGCAAGCACGCCGTGTGGGCTTACTGTCACGTCCCCAATGGGTCCGACTTCGACATGAGCAACCGGATCGAGAGCCAGATCGAGCGTTTCGCCCCCAGCTTTCGGGACCGCATCCTCGCCCGCCACGTGACCTTTCCGGCCGATCTGGAGGCAGCCAACCCCAACCTGGTGGGAGGAGACGTTGGTGGAGGATCGCATGCCGGGCTGCGCATGGTGTTTCGACCCGGCGTCTCCCTGCGACCGCACCGGATTTCCGATGGGGTCTACCTGGGCTCGGCCTCCACTCCGCCCGGCGGAGGCGTTCACGGCATGGGCGGCTACTGGGCGGCCCGCCGGGCATTAGCCGGTCGATTGCGGTGATGTGGCCGGAGCCGAACGGCCACGACGAGGAGTTCGTGCCCATGACGCAGCGGCGCGGCTTTCGGGTGGTCTCGGCACTGGTCACGATCCTGGTGGTGCTGGGGATGTTGGCCATCACTCTCGGTCCGTACCTGATCGAGCGCGGGAACCGCCCGGCTACAACCACCGTCGTCACCGGACTGCGGATCTGAGCTCCTCCGACCCGGCGGCTAGCCGATTCGCGTTAGCCGATTTGCGTTAGCCAGCCGCCGGCAGGGGAACAAATGACCGGGAGCGCCGGCGGAACCGGAGGCGCTCGGAGTATCCGGCGGCACGGGCGGCCGCTACCACCTCATCATGACCCCAGGCCGCTTGGCCGGGGTTGTGGCCGTCGCT
>JBPCTX010000267.1:0-2775 GCA_051011455.1 Acidimicrobiia bacterium
ACCTAACCGTCACCACCAATGGCTCTCTGCTCGAGCGTAAGGCGGAAGCGCTCGCTTCGGCGGGACTGAGCCGGGTGACGGTCAGCCTCGATTCGCTCGACGACCATGTGTTCCAGGCCATGAACGACGTCGGGTTCCCGGTCACCCGTGTCCTGGCCGGCATTGAAGCCGCCGCCGCCGCCGGCCTGGGACCGGGCAAGGTGAACGCCGGCGTCAAGCGGGGAGTGAACGACCACACGCTGGTGGACATGGCCCGGCACTTCCAGGGCTCAGGTCACATCCTTCGCTTCATCGAGTACATGGATGTGGGAGCCACCAACGGTTGGCAGCTCGACCAGGTAGTCCCGGCAGCCGAGATTGTTGCCGCCATTGCCGCCGAGTTGCCATGTGAACCGGCCGAGCCCAACTACCAGGGCGAGGTGGCGAGACGCTACCGATACCTGGATGGCAGCGGTGAGTTTGGAGTCATTGCCTCTGTCACCCAGCCTTTCTGCGGCGCCTGTACCAGGCTCCGGCTCTCCGCCGAGGGCGCTCTCTACACCTGTCTGTTCGCCACTGAAGGTCACGACTTGCGGGACCAGATCCGGTCGGGAGCAACCGACGAGGAGGTCGGGGCCTTTGTCGACACGGTGTGGGCGGCCCGCACCGATCGCTACTCCGAGGTCCGGTCGTCGAACACGCGGGATCTCCCCAAGGTTGAGATGAGCTACATCGGGGGCTGAGTGGTCCCGAACATCGCTCGCCGGTACCAATGCATCACAGCCACCGAGCTTGCTGCCGCCCATAAGGGGGCCAGGGTCGGAATCACCGGCCCGCCCAGGAAGATGATGCCGACCGCCAAGGTGAAGAGGGCCAACACCCGGCCGTAGCGGAGACGGGTTTCACTCAGCTTCTCGGGGCGCCAGTCGGCCTGGCTCCTGGGCGCTCGGGTGTACCCGATGGCGAGGAAGGCGCACACGGCAGTTACCGCGAACACGATCCACTCGGGGATGGTCGGCTGGGTCCAGTCGGAGGGCTCGGAGAATGCGACTGCGGTGGCTAGCGACACGACGGTCATGGCGGCGCCAAACCAGAGCGTCCGCGTTGGTCCCGGCGGCTCGGCATATCTGTCGGTTCCGACCGCCAGCAGCAGCATGCCCAGAGCCGGCCAGGTCTCAGGACGGGCCCCCAGGTAGGCAGCACCGGCGGTCAGGATCGCACCGTCCCACCAATGAGGGGAGAACCCGGTGGTGCGCACGGCGATGCGGGCTGCCAGCAACGCCGCCACGCTGGCTGCGACCGATAGTGCGCCGAGAGCTGCAAAGGGGATGACCACCAGTGAGGCCAGGGCGCCGGTGCCGGGATGATCGGGGTCGAGCTCCCGTCCGATCGCCCAGGCCAGGAAGACGGCGGCTGCGATGCGAACCGACCACATCCACGGCTCGTCGGCTCCGATACTCGCCCGCCACAGCAGCGTGCCGGCACCCGCCAGCAGCGTGGCGGAGATCGCGTAGCGATTGGAGCGATGCTCGATGTGGAGAATCCGGCCTAGGCCGGTCTTGATGCGGAAGCGGCCGGAGCTGCTCATAGTCGTCCACCTGTTGGGGCGTTCTCGAACGCCATCCCAAATTACTACCGACCCGATGGTCGATGGCATCAAGTCGCGCGGGCGTAGCCTGCCCGGCCGCTGCGACGGTTTGGAGACCCATCCCGACCTCGCCTTCGGCGAGGCTCGAACCCGCAGGGTTCGCCCCTTCCCTCAGGGAAGAGAATGCGACAGAAGGCCTTCTGGCTGATAGCTGATGGCCGATAGCTGAAAGCCGTCAGCTGAAAGCTGACTAGACAATCGCCCGCAGCGACTGCACCAGTCTCAGCGCGTTCTCACGTTTCGCTCCGAAGCCCATCAGGCCGATTCGCCAGACCTTGCCTGCTCCCTCGCCGAGGCCGCCTCCGATCTCGATGTCGAAGTCGTTGAGCAGGCGAGAGCGGAGGCCGTCATCGACTCCTTTGGGAAGGCGGACCGACGTCAACTGGGGCAGCCGATAGCCGCGGCGGGCGAAGAGTTTGAAGCCCATCTCCGTCAACTCGGAGTGAAGGAAATCGCCGACCTCCTGGTGCCTGGCCCATCGTTCCTCGAGGCCCTCTTCCAGCACCAGGCGCAGTCCTTCCCACAGTCCGTAAACCATTGAGATGGGAGCCGTGTGGTGATAGGCGCGAGCGCCGTCGCCCTCCTCCCAGTACTTGCGCAGCATCGAGACATCCAGGTACCAGGACTGAACCGGCGTGGTCCGGTCGGCCACCGCCTGGGCGGCGCGTGCGGAGAATGTGATCGGGGCCAGCCCGGGCGGCACGCTCAGGCACTTCTGAGTTCCGGAGAAGCAAACGTCGATTCCCCACTTGTCGACCTCCAGGGGAATCCCACCGAGGCCGGTGACCGAGTCGACGACAAGCAGTGGTGATGGCCCGATCTCCCTTCGCACCAACTCAACCGGGCTGCGGGTACCGGTCGATGTCTCGGCGTGAACCAGCGCCACGGCCTTTGGTTTGATGCTGCGGACCGCTTTCCCGAGGGCCTCGGCACTGATCGGGTGTCCCCAGTCGGCTTCGACGATTGTCACCTTCGCCCCGGCTCGGGCGGCCGCGTCGGCCATGCGACCACCGAACACTCCGTTGACTCCGATCACGATGCTGTCGCCGCTCTCCAGCACGTTTACGAGCGCGGTCTCCATCCCGGCGCTTCCCGTCCCCGACACCGGGAAAGTGAGTGGATTACGGGTGCGGAACACGGTCCGGAGG
>JBPCTX010000268.1:0-3976 GCA_051011455.1 Acidimicrobiia bacterium
CTGCCTGTCGCTGCTCGTAACGCGAGTACTCCAGGATCTCCTCGAACAACCGGTGCACCACCTTGGGGTCGAGACCCAGACGCTCGGCCTCCTCCCGCACATCGGCCAGCAGATCGACCTCCCGGTCGGGAGACCGCAGCGGAATGCTCTCCTCCACTTTGATATGGGCAATCTCCACGGCCCTCCTGACCCGACGGGCCAGCAGGCGGACGATCTCCCGGTCGACCAGATCAATGTCGGCTCTCAGACGGACGATGCCGAGGGCGTGCATTAGTGCCATGTACTCGTCGCGATCCAACTGGTGTGGGCCCTCGGTGAGGGCATCGTCCGGCACCGGATGGACCTCGATCATCAAGCCGTCGGCTCCGGCCGCGCGGCCGGCCAGGGGCAGAGGCGCCACAATCCCACTTGCTCCAGAGGCATGAGACGGATCGATGATGACCGGCAGGTGGCTCAGTTGTTTCACCACCGGCACCGAACTGATATCGAGAGTGCTGGCCGTACGTGTGTCAAAGGTGCGAATGCCCTGTTCTCCCAGGACAACGTTCAGGTTGCCTTCGTTGAGGATGTATTCGGCAGCCATCAGCCACTCGTCGATGGTGGCCGACGGGCCCCGCTTGAGAAGCACCGGTCGCTCGCTCTGTCCGACTGCTCGCAGCAGCACGAAGTTCTGCATGTTGGAGGCGCCGACCTGGAGCATGTCGACGTAACCGGCCACCAGGTCCACGTCGTCTGGCTCGGTGACCTCGCTAACCACCGGCAACGAATGGGCGTCGCCGGCCCGACGCAAGTACTGGAGGCCTTCTTCACCCAGGCCCTGGAAGTCATACGGCGACCGGGGGATCTTGAATGCGCCACCCCGGAGAATGGAGGCTCCGCCTTCGGCGATGAACTCGGCCGCCTCCATGATCTGCGCTTCTGACTCGACGGCACAAGGGCCGGCGATGACTGTGAAGGCGCCTGCTCCGATAACGGCATTGCCGACGGCAACGGTGGTCTCACCGTCACCATTTCGGTGCGCTTTCATCTCCATTGGTTCTCCTCACCGGCCCCGGGAATGCAAAAACCCGGAGCCTTCGCTCCGGGTAGTGGTGTATATCGCGCGACCTCTACCCGGGCGTTGGCCCGGTAAAGAAGAAGCGGAAATAGCTGTTGTCAAACATGTGGCGGGGAGTGTAGTCCGGACACACTTGTCCCGCCATAGCGGACAGCGGACAGCGGACAGCGGACAGCGGACAGCGGACAGATTGGCACGTCTTGCTTACTGCGTACTGCCTACTGCTCAACGATCGGCATCCGGCCCTCGCTCCGCTCGCTTTCCGGCATCAGCCGTGAGTCCCTGAGGGGCAGGGCCGCGTTCTGGCTGAAAGCTGAAAGCTCAAAGCTGAAAGCAGGCGGCCAAGGGCCGCCTAAAAGAACAGCCCATCGATGGCGATCACGCCGAACAGCAGCGTGAGATACACGTTCGAGTATCCGAAGAACCGCATTGCCTGCTCGGGATGAGCCCGGAGCTGCCAGGCTCCCCACAGGAAGCCGACGCCGAGGACGACCGCCGAGGCCAGGTAGAAGAGGCTCATCTCGGCGGCCGGGAACAGGACCAGTGTGAGTGCAACCAACTGGATGCTGTACAGCCCGATGTTCTGCACAGTCGCCTTCTCACCCTGGACCACTGGAAGCATTGGGATGCCGGCCCGGGCGTAGTCCTCCCGATACCTGAGCGACAGCGCCCAGAAGTGCGGTGGAGTCCAGTAGAAGATGATGGCGAACATCACTCCGGCCGCCACCGACAGCGAACCCGAGACCGCCGCCCAGCCAACCAGCACCGGTACTGCTCCGGCGGCCCCACCAATCACGATGTTCTGGGTAGACGACCGCTTCAGCCACAACGTGTACACAAACACGTAGAACAGCAGCGCGGCGGTGGAAAGGGTCGCGGCCAGGAGGTTGGTGGTTGCCCACAACCAGGCGAATCCTCCGATACCGAGAACGACCCCAAAGACGAGGGCGTGCCCGGGAGGAACCTTGTGAGTAGCCATCGGCCGGTGTGAGGTCCGGTGCATGACCTGATCGATGTCGCGATCGATGACGTTGTTGATGGCGTTGGCGCCGCCCGCCGACATGGTCCCACCCACGAGGGTGGCCAGTACCAGCCAGGTGCCCGGCCATCCACGCTCAGCGAGGATCATCGCCGGCACCGTCGTCACGAGCAGCAGTTCGATGATGCGCGGCTTGGTCAACGCAACATAGGCACCGAGACGTCCCGTCCACGTGGTGGGAACAGCTTGCGGGTCGGTGATGCTCACTTCGGCCGCACTCATGCAGGCACCTCGGCGTACTCCGGCATCAGGACATCTGCTGCCAACACGACGAACGTCATCCAAACCAGATCCGCCACGAGCAGATGAACGACCTGGATCCAGATCGGTGCGGCGAGCAACGCGTTGACGGTGCCTAGCGCCAGTTGGGCCAGCACCAACACGCTCACCGCCCGGGCCAGCCGACTGACCCGGCCCGGCCGGGTCTCGGCCAGTTGATTGGCGACCCAAACGGTCAACAGGCTGGTGCCGATCGCGATCACCGGGTGGTAGATACGCAAACGCTCAAACACGTGGCCCGAGGCCGACAGCTCCCGCTGCAGCCCCTCGACGAAGTTGTCCACCGGAAACAGGGTGTCGCCGAGGGCAGCGATTGCCCCGCTCACTCCCAGCACGAACATGGCTGCCAACACCGTCCCGATCAGACGGCGCTCACGGGTCCCGGCCTCGATCTTGTGCTCGGGAGCGGGCATTGAAGACCACCAGGCCGTGAGAGTGGCGGCCCCCAACAGAAGCAGGGTGTTGACGAAGTGGCCGGCCTGCCAATAGGCCCGGCTGACACCCTCGAAGTCACCGGTTTGCTCGAAGAGCACCAGTCCTGCTCCGACCAGCGACTCGACGATCACGAGCACGAGGGTGGCCGCGGCAGCCCGTCTCACCCGGTGGCCGGACGGGAACGAGCGCCGCGACACCACGACCACATAGAGGATCAACAACCCGAGCCCGGCACTGGATAAGCGGTGCACAAACTCAATGGCCGTCTCGGCCGACCCACTGAGAGGCAGGACGTCTCCGTTGCAAGTTGGCCAGTTGTTGCCACAACCGGCACCCGATCCCGTTGCGCGCACAACCGCCCCCCACAGGATCACGAATACGGTGACTCCGACTGTCAACCAGGCGGTCTTGGCGAAGCGGCTCATGCCCGCCACAGGTTACCGAGGCGGCCGGCTCTGCATCCCGGCGTTCCCGCTCTAAGAATTTCCAAGAAACCTGGCCAGAAGCGCGAAATCTCAGGCTGTTTGGTCGTACGATGTGTGCGGGGGAAGAACCCTTCTCGCCGTCCTGGCGAGGATCCTTTTTGAGCACGGAGAAAAGAATGCTTGCACGGAAACGGCACAAACTCTCAATCGCAACCGCACTCGTGACACTGCTCACGTTGCTCGTGATTCCGACCGGTGGCGCCTTCGCCGCCGACGTCGGCCCGATCGACTGCGTCACGCCGGGACAAACACTCCCGGAAGCCATCACGGCGGCCAATCCGGGCGACACCGTCATCATCATTGACGGCGCCACCTGCACCGGCAACTTCACCGTCAACAAGAACCTGACGATCCGCTCGCAGACAGCCACCGGTGCCACCCTCGACGGAAACGACGTCGACGGAGCTCCGGTTGTCAGTGTCGGTGGGGGTGCATCCGTCACCCTGCAAAACCTGACCGTCACGGGCGGCCTCAACAGCGCCGGCTCGGGTGGTGGCATCAATGTCGTTAGCGGTGCGACTGTGACGCTGACCACCTCGACCCTCTCCGCGAACAGCGCCCTCAACGGCGGCGGTGTCTACAGCCAGGGGACCGTCAATGTCTCGAGTACTTCGGTTATCTCCGGCAACGACGCGACGGATCCCGTCGGCGGCGGAGGCGGCGTCTGGACAGACGGAACGC
>JBPCTX010000269.1:0-2923 GCA_051011455.1 Acidimicrobiia bacterium
TGCCCACCGTAGGGAAGGACCGAGCTCGTCGATGCGAACTTCCACCATGGAGCGCTTGTCGCCCTCCTGGGTCTCCCATGACCGCTGCTCGAGGCTGCCGGTGATGATGACCCGGGCACCCTTCTGGAGCGACTCGGCGGCGTTCTCGGCGGCTTCACGCCACAGCGTCCCACCGAAGAAGCTGGTCTCCTCTTGCCACTCGCCCTGCTGGTCGCGCCAGCGGCGGTTGACGGCGACGCGACTCTTGGCCATCGCAACGCCGGACGGGGTGAACCGCAGTTCCGGGTCCTCGACCAGGTTGCCAACCAGTGTTACTGAATTTCCTGCCATTGCTTTTCTCTCTTCGCTCGTGGTGTATCTCTATGTATCACGCAGGTGTGACAGGTTTCCGGTTGTCGGTGCGGATGAACTTGTGGCGTACCACCGCATCCGACAGGGAAAGTGTCCGGTCGACCTCGTCGAGTGCGCCCGGGTCGGCTTCCAGGTAGAACACCGAGTAGAAGCCTTCACGCATGTGGTCGATCTCGTAGGCAAAGCGTCGTTTGCCCCAGAATTCGGTTTCTCCCACCTCGACGCCCTGAGTCTTCAGGGCTGTTTCTATTTGACTTACCGCCGAACGGACCTCGGTTTCGGCCAGGTCCGGCCGGTGGATGGTCATCAGCTCGTAGCTGCGCATCCGTATTTACCTCCTCTGGACATCCGTATTCGGACGGCCCCGTCTGGGGCAGGAATATGGGGAAGGCGGAGATTGTACCCCGCTCCCCGGCTAGGAAGCCAGAGGAGCGTCTAGATTTCTTTCCCGCTTCCGTCCAACGAGCCGATGATCGCCAAACGAGCGTCATCGGGCAAATCGTCGAACACCCCCGCCGGTACTTCCACGGCGAAGGCAGCCAACCCGTCGGAGCCGTAGGAAGCGCAGTCGGCGTCGACCTCGGAGGTGCACGGAACCATCGTCGTCTTGCTCACAAGCCAACCGTCGGCGTCGAAGAACGCAATGTCGAGGGGTATCAGGGTGTTCTTCATCCAATGGCTTCTGTGCCGGGCGCCGTCATAGACAAACAACATGCCATCGAGAGGGCTCATGTCTTCGACCCACATCAAGCCGCGCGCCAGTTCCTCGGCTGTATCGGCGACGGCGACGTTGTAGGGAATTCCGTCGATCTCGACAACGGCACGGGAGAAGTCGGTCGACACGCCGACGGGAGGGGTAAGGGTCGTCGTGGTCTCAGGCGGCAGCGTGGTGGTCGTCTCTGGGGGCTGGAGGGACGTGGAACTGGTGGAGGCATCAACCGTGGAGCCGGTACCAGAATCACCGGAGCACGCAGCCAGGGCCAGCACGAAGGTCAACGCCAGCCCCAGCCAGGGTCGACGCACTAGAAGGCGTCGAACGGATCCCCCTGCGGCTCGTCGCGCAACAAGGCGCGGGCGGCTTCTTCGCTCATCGAATACGACTCGTCTTCGGATGGGAATGTGCCCTTCTCCAGATCGGTGAAGTAATCGGCCAATGCCTCGATTGCCTGATCCTGGAGGTTGGCGTACTGACGCACAAACTTGGGGATATGACCGTCATGAAAACCGAGCACATCGTGGAAGACCAGCACCTGGCCGTCGCAGTGCGGCCCGGCCCCGATCCCGATGGTCGGCACCGATATCTCTTTGGTGATGATCTCTCCGACGAGAGTTGGCACACCCTCCAGGACGATGGCGAAAACTCCGGCCTCGGCCAGCGCCACCGCGTCCCGGATCATCTCCTGGGCAGCTTCCGTGGCCTTGCCCTGCACCCGGTAGCCACCCATGGCATGGACGGACTGCGGAGTCAGGCCGAGATGTCCCATGACCGGGATCTCGGCATCGAGGATTCCTTTGACGACGTCGAGACGCTTGCGGCCACCCTCCACCTTGACGGTTTCGGCGCCACCCTCGCGCACCAGGCGGCCGGCGTTGGATACGGCGTCCGGCACCGACACGTGGTAGCTGAGCCATGGCATGTCGCCCACCACCAGGGCTGCGGTCTGGGCTCTCGCCACGGCCGCGGTGTGGTGGATCATCACGTCGAGATCGACGGACAGGGTGTCCTCGTACCCGAGCACCGCGTTGGCAAGTGAGTCGCCGACCAGGATCACGTCGGCCCCGGCCCGGTCGGCAATTACCGCCGTCGGGTAGTCATAGGCCGTCACCATCTTGATGCGCGGTCCGCCCTTGCGGGCGAGAATCGAAGGCGCCGTCACCTTCTTGCGGGGCGTTGTGTCTTCCACCGTTGCTCCTACCTCCCCACCGCTCGGGTTGGGGGATGTCGCGGGTCTATTGATGCTCCAGTCGCAGGCTTCACTGCCCGATCGGGTCGGCGGTGCCTGAGGCAAGATTACTTGTCTGCCCGGCTATCGGCCATCAGCCGTCGGCTTCCAGTCTTCCGGGGACGCACCGATGCCTCCCCCACCCCGACTCCGCCTGCGGCGGAGCCACCCCGCCCTCAAGGGCGGGGAAGAGAGAACCCTGCCAGCTCGGCCGACACGCGGGCCTTCACCTCGTGAGAGGCAAAGGATGCGTTTACGGCTGTTCGCTGTATTTCGCGCAGGGAATCGACGCTCAGGCCGTGGACCTCGTGGGCGAGCTGCAATTCCTGACTCAGGGTCGTGCTGAAGTAGGCGGGATCGTCGGTGTTGAGGGTTACCGGGACACCGGCATCGAGCAGGGTCCCGATCTGATGTTCCTGGATGCTCGGGGAAACTCCCACCAAGACATTTGAGGTCATCGAGACCTCGAGGGGAAGACCACGGTCGGCCAGGTACTCCAGCAACTCCGGATCCTCGACTGCTCGGACGCCATGGCCGATCCGGTCGGCGTGCAGGGACCGGATGGCACCCCACACGCTGGCCGGACCCACCGTCTCTCCAGCATGGGGAACCGAGCCGAGACCGGCCGC
>JBPCTX010000270.1:0-7849 GCA_051011455.1 Acidimicrobiia bacterium
GGTCAGATAGGCAACGTATTGGCTGGTGGCGAATTGCTCGGCGGCAGCCAGCACGTCCTCGAGAGGAGTCCCCACCTCGAACGCCCGCGAGCGCCCGTGAAAGACGGCCGCCGCTGCCATCGTCGGAAGCTTGTCGATCCAGGGCAGAGTGTCGTAGTCCGACGGGTTGAGGGGCGCAAACTCGAGCGCCGGTGATATCAGCACGGCGCCGCTCAAGCCGATGCCGTATGACTCTGGAAGCAGACGGGCGAGCTTGGCGGCCCTGAATCCTCCGTAGCTCTCACCCGCGATGAAGACGGGCGAGCCCCAGCGGTTCTGATTCGACAGCCAGCGGCTCATGAACTCGCCGAGTGACTCCAGATCCCTCTTCAGACCGAAGAATGCAGCAGGATCGTGCTTCTCGTCCGGCTTGGTGTCCTTGTCGTCCTTCTCAGCCTCGACCGCCCGGCTGAACCCGGTGCCGACAGGATCGACGAATACCAGGTCCGTGAAGGCGAGCCACGATTCAGCGTTGTCCACCAGCCGGGCGGGCGGAGTGGGCAGCGTTCCATCGGGCGGGAAGTCAATCCGACGCGGACCCACCGCTCCCATGTGCAGATAGGCCGAGGCTGCTCCGGGTCCGCCATTGAACACGAAGGTGACCGGACGGTCCTCGCCCCCATCGTCGGCCACGTACGCCGTGGAGAAGATCTCGGCGACCGGCTTCTCCTTCTTGCGGAGCACGATCCACTCAGATCGGGCGGTGTAGGCAACCGGGTTCTCCCCCGGCCATACCGCGGCATGCTCTGCCGGCGCGGGAACCTGATGATCATTCTTGGTCTCTGGTGTGTCAGTCATGGCAGAAAGCTAGCCATCGCTCAACCCTTACGCGCTGTGAGATCGGTGACGTCCCACGACCCGAGTTCAGCATCGGGCTTGGACCAAGCTTCTGGCTGAAAGCTGAAAGCTGAAAGCTGATGCGCGGCCTACTCCGTGGGTTCGCCCTTGCTATGCATCAACGGATGTCGGAAGGGCGTCGGCCAGAGGCGAAGGGGCCCGCTGAAGTAGGTATGGGGATCGAAGTCGACCCACTTGGCGGCGGGCTGAGCCAGACGGTCGAGGATGGCGAGGATCACGAAAGGATTGACTGCCATCCCGGTGTGGGACGCCACGATCGGGATGTTCTCCCGAGGCGCCTTCTTGGAGCTCTTGTCGATCACTTCCTGTGGAATCGCCGCGAGGTCGACGGGAACCACCCGATCAACCGGGCTGTATATAGAGACCAGCGGCATGGGTGGATGATTGGCCTCCCAATGCGGCATGGCCTGGTCGGGCTGGAGATCAATCAAACGGACCCGGGCCACTCTCCGCCCTACCAACCGCAGCAGTTTGTTGAGGTCATGAGCTCGCTCCGGGTCGATGGCCGGGGAGCCGAAAGTGATCACCCTTTCAACATGATCCGGCAATCGTTCGGCCAGTTCCCTGGCGTACACGCCGCCGAGGCTCTGGCCCACCAGCGCGACTGGATGGTCAAACTCCTCGGCCAACTGTCGGATTTCCCCTCCCAGTTCCTCCTCGACCTCCTCAACGTGCTCGAAGATCGACATTCCCCGCGGCCCGAGGTTCACACCCAACCCCCAGCTCCGGGCCGGGAAGCCGTGCTCGACCAGCGTGCGGTTGAGGCGGTTGAGGCTGAGCTCAGGGGCGAGGAATCCGGGCAGGGTCAGCACCGGCATGGTGTCGTCGCCTCTGGGCAAGACATGGTCCCGCATCGGGCGCCCCAGTAGACCCGCCAGTCGCTCGCCGCCTCCCCACAGGAAGTCGAGGTTGAGTCGCAGCAGGTCGGCAGGGGTTGATTTCGACACTTTCACTCGTAAGGGTAGGAGGTCAAGGGAGTGCCGTAGTCCACCTGCTTCAGGGGAAACGACAGCGATGGCATCCACCCACGCCCCATGACCAGGGCTCCCGATGCACGCCGAGCAGGCAGGGGCCCAATCCGGTCCGCTCAGCCGGCCGCCGATTGCCGCGAGTCGAGCGGGAGCCCCTCGGCCCACAGTGATCGCAACGTCTCGGTGCCGGTGCGCACCAGCCAGTCCTCAGCATCGAGGGCAGCCTGGGCCGCGGCCGGATCGTCCTGACCAACCAGCATCGCGTAGGTAGCCCTGAGATGGGCGAGATGAGATCCCAGCAACTTGCGGGCCTGGCTATCGAGTAGCGCTGTGAACTTGGCGCTCCCCGCCGCGGCATCGCCGGTCAGCACGGCCCGCACGGCGTCGATGTAACCGTGCAGCGCGACGCTCGGAATGGGGCAATCCTCCAAACGCTCGGCCACTTGCTCTAGACGGGCTGCGTCACGTGTCCAGGCAGCCACCTGGGCTGCGATGTAAAGACCAGTGTTGTCGAAGTCCGGATCGACTTCCATCCCGAGATCAAAGGCGACGTCCCAATTGCTCAGATCCGCTTGTAGCTGGGCCGAGAAGCCGGCGAAGAACGCCTTGAGCTGGGGGTCGGGGTCATCGCGCCAGTAGTTCAGCTTCTCCTGCAGCTCTTCAACGACCTGGCTAGAGGTCGGCCCTTGCAGATGCCGAATAAGGCCTCGCTGGAAGTCGGCTGTTGCCTGAAATAGGGGGCTCCGCTCCTCGTCGGTGAAGGTTTCCAGAGACGCCAATGCGTCGTCATACCGCCCATCCAAGATGTATGGCCAGCACAGGTCATGAGCGTTGCGAATCATCCATCCAAAGTCGCCGATCCTCTTGGTGAGCTCCCGGAGCATCTCTGCTACCTCGAGAGCTTCCACCGGATTCTCGTAGAAGAGCGTGGCGGAGAGGTTGTTGAGTGCCCGCCCGGCCGGCCGGATCTGTCCTCTCCGCTCGGCTTCTTCGACTACCCCGCGAAACAGTGCACCCGACTCCACGAACCGTCCGGCGAAAGCGAGGGCGGTGGCCTTGGTCACCAGCGCCTCGAGCATCACCTCTACGAGTTTGAAGTCAGCGGCAGCGGGCAAGAGGCGGTCGACCGCTTCGATAGACCGGTCCATGTTGTTGCTCAACGAGAAGCTGCGGGCGGCCTCGGCGGCGACGCCAACCGTGACTGGGTCGTTGACCACTTCCAGCGCCTCGTACACCCCCTCGATAGCCTCGAGTGCCTCAGGCGACCGGTAGTTGCTGTTGAGAATCTGGCTCTTGGCAGTAGCCGCCCGCTGGGTAGCCGGCAGGTCGGCGGTATCGACGAAGTACTCGAACGCAGCCTCGATGTACTCCAGCCCGCGATCGACCTCCCCCTGGAGGTCGGCAGACTGAGCGGCCTTGAGCCGAAGCTCCGCCACCGCTTCCTCACTCTCCGCCAGCTCGATGGCCTCATCTAGCAAATCCATGGCCTGGACGTGCGAGTGAAGCTCGACGGCCCGGTCGGCGGCGTCGGTCAGGCTGCCGATGGCATTCTCGATCAATGCATCACGCTCGGGCCCGGCCGGAGTGGCTTCGTAGGCACCCAGGTAGTGTCCGGCGATCACACCCGCTAGCTCCGGATCGTCTCGCGACTCGAGATACTCGGCCGCAGCCACGTGCTTGGCTCGACGGTCCTGGCGGGGCACGCGGTTATAGGCGACCTCGCGAATCAAAGACTGCACGAAGCCGTATTGGCCGCGCTCGGGCGACCTCGGATCATCTTCCAGGTCGAGCAACTCCAGCTGGATGAGACGGCTCAGCTTGCCTTCCAACCCCTCGCCCGGCTCGTCTCTCAAACGGCCGATACCGTCCAGGGTGAAGGTCTGGCCGAGGATGGCGCCGTCCTGGAGCAGACTCTGCTCGTCCGGTTCGAGCCGGTCGAGCCTGGCTCCGATGACCGCTTGCAGAGAGTCGGGAAAGGCCAGCTCGGTTGAGTCGCCTTCGAAGCGAAACTGCCCATCCTGTGAGACGAGCTCGCCGGAGGCAGTCAGCATTCTGACCATTTCCACGGCGTAGAGAGGGAAACCGGCGGCGCGTCCTGCGATGGCCTTGACCACCTCCCGCTCAACCCCTGGGAGGTACTCGGTGAGCATCTGAAGCATCTCGGACTCCGGCATCGGAGGCAGCCGGACCGCCATGGAGCTGCGATGCTGCGATCCCCAGTTGGCATGGCGGTCGAGGATGTCAGGACGGGCGAGGGTGATTACCAGGATGGGTGACCTGGTCGATCTCTCGACCAATTCGGCAATGAAGTCCACCATTCCCGCATCGGCCCAGTGCAGATCCTCGAAAACAAGTACCGTCGGCCCACGAGATGCGATGTGCTGGAAGAAGGCTCGCAGCGCGGCGAATAGCTCAGATCTCGCTCCGGCCGGCATTTCTGCCAGACCCAACAAGCCGGCCAGCCTCGGCTCGATCCAATCACGGTCTTCTTCGGTGGGTACGAAGTCGGCTACCACGGTGCGGAGACGGGTCCGGGCCCGGGCTGTCTCCTCACCCTCCAGAATTCCGGCACGCTGCCGCACCATCTCGCCGAGGGCCCAGAAGGTCACCCCATCGCCATAAGACGGAGATCGACCCTGGTGCCAGTACATGTCCTCGGCGTAGCCGTCAATGTGCTTCTTGAACTCCTCGGCCAGGCGAGTCTTCCCGATGCCCCCCTCGCCGATGATGGCCACGTGCTGAGCACGCTGTTCGGATCCCACCGCCGCCAGCGTGTCCTTCAACAGCCGCAGCTCACGCTCCCGGCCCACAAAGGGCGGCGGACGGACGTCATGATCAGACTTGCCGCGCACCATGCTCGCCACCCGCAAGGCCTTCCAGGCTGCCACCGGTTCCGACTTGCCTTTCACCGAGTGTTCGCCCATGGGCTCGTAGTCGATGGCCCGGCTGGTAACGGACTCGGTGGCACTCCCGACAAAAACGGTGCCCGGCTCGGCTATCGACTGGAGGCGGGAAGCGACATTGACCAGGTCACCGACGACCAGACCCTTCTCGTTTCCTCCGGGCCCTACCGAAGTGGATCCTGAGTTGACGCCGGCCCGCAACCTCAGGTCGGGGATTCCCAGTTCCTCGCCAAGCGAGGCAACCATGTCGACAAGTTCCAGAGCTGCCCGCACCGTCCGCTGGGCGTCGTCCTCCCGAACTACCGTCGCCCCCCACACCCCCATCACGGCATCGCCGATGAACTTATCAACCGTCCCGCCGAAGCGCTCGATGATCTCCCGGGCTCTTTCGAAGTAGACGGTCAGCATGTCGCGAATCTCTTCGGAGTCCCGACTCTCCGAGAACGTGGTGTAGCTGACTATGTCGGCAAAGAGGACCGAGACGAAGCGCTTGCCTTCAATGACGGCGCCATCTTCGACCGGCGCGGCAGGTGCCGGAGTGGCGGCGGCCGGAGCAGCCGTTGTCAGACCGGTTCCACAGTTTCCACAGAACTTGTCACCCGGGTCGTTGCCGGTCCCACAGGAGGGACAAACAACCTGGAGGGCGGTTCCGCATTCCTTACAGAATTTGCGATCCGCCGCGTTCTCCGTTCCGCAGTTAGTGCAATGCATTAGACAGCTCCATTCGGACAGAAACACTACCGGACCAGACCGGATGCGGCCGTCAGTGGCGGGCTACGAAACGGCCCCGGCCGGGCGAAGTGGTATCAACCTGGTCACCAACCACTACCTCTCCGGCTGAGATGACGGCGTACGGCCTGCCCTCCAACTGCATGCCCTCATAGGGCGAGTAGCCAACGTTGTCGTGCAGGTCGTCCCACCTGACAGTGAACGCCTCCGTGCCCCACACCACCAGATCTGCATCGGCGCCGGTTCGCAGCGAGCCCTTGCGCGGATACATGCCGCACGCCTGTGCCGGCCTGGTTGCAACCAGCTCGACGAACCCGGTCATATCGAGGGGTCCGTCAGCAACGGCCGCCGAATACAGCAACGGCAGCCGAAGCTCGACACCAGGCAGGCCGTTGGCAGCCTGTGTAAACGAGGTGTCAGGTCCGTTGGGAAGCTTCTGATCGAGGGTGTACGGGGAGTGATCGGAGGCCACCAGATCAATATGGGGGAGCCTCTCGAGAAGGCCGGCCCGCTCGGCATGGCCGCGCAGCGGAGGGCTGCACAGGAACGGAGCGGCGTCTGCCATCGGCAGGTCCAACATCGACTCGTCGAGCAGCAGGTAGTGAGGGCAGGTCTCGACGATGACCTCCACCCCCCGCCTCCGGGCAGACACGGCCAGTTCGACGGCATCGGGGGTTGAAACGTGCGCCAGATACACGGTGGCCCCCACCGTCTCGGCGAGGGCAATCGCCTCGGTAACTCCTGCCCATTCCGCCGGCCGGCTGTGGGACACAGCGTGTGACGCCGCCCCCAGTTCACCGGCCGCCAGCTGCCGATCT
The DNA here is from genome assembly GCA_051011455.1 of Acidimicrobiia bacterium. GTDB lineage: Bacteria > Actinomycetota > Acidimicrobiia > Spongiisociales > SHLN01 > SHLN01. Next base: position 6,319 of record JBPCTX010000270.1, read on the forward strand.
CTGCCCCAGGTGACCAGGCTGTCGCTCTCGGCATGAACAATCACCGGAAGCCCGGACTCAGCCGCCGCCTCCATCACCTCCAGGGCGTCCGACCCGACCAGTTTGAGCCGGTCATAGGTCAGGTAGATCTTGACTCCGGCAATGCCGTCGGCCGCCACTGATCGCAGCTCATCGGCCGCCCCGCCACCGAAGTCGGTGACGATCACATGTAGTCCGTAGTCGATCGTCATCTGCTCGGCGGCTCGCCGCAGAGCGTCGTCCACAACGTCCCGAATCGACTGACCGCGGTGCTGGGCTGCGAAAGGAACCAGTGTGGTGGTCCCACCGAAGACAGCCGACCGGGACCCGGTCCAGAAATCGTCGGCGGTTACGTCACCCTTGGAAGACACCTGTCCCAGGTGGACGTGGCTGTCAACCCCGCCCGGCATGACGAAACGCCCCGCCGCGTCGAATTCCACCTCACCTGCGGCCAGGTCCATGCCGGTGGTGACGATCCGACCATCTTTCACCCCGACGTCGCCGGCCCTGATGAGCCCGGCGTCAACGAGGGCCCCGTTGCGGATGACCAGGTCGAAGGTCACCCGGTCCGGATCTCCGTTATCGGGAGACCGGTCACGCGCTCCAGTCGGGCCAGCAGAATGTCCAGCTCATCCAGGTCCACTTCATCGAGGGGTCCGGCCGGAAAACGGGCCGTGGCAGTCCGTAGCGCGCCCCGTCGCCGCAGAATCTCCTTACGGACACTGATCCCGGTCCGTAGTTCATGGCGATTGACCGGCAGATACTGATCAAACAGGTCTTCGGCCTCGCTGGTGCGCCCGGCTTTGAACAAAGCCACCACCTGTCCAAGCACGTCAGGGAAGGCAAATCCGGTCATCGCCCCATCCGAGCCCCGGCCCAGCTCCTGCACCAGATGGATGCCGTTGTTCCCGGTGAAGATGGTGACCGGCCGAAGACCTTGGTCCTCGGCTTGCCTGATGGCCGAGAGCTTTCCGAGGCCGGGCTCGTCCTCCAACTTGAGCATGACAACGGTCGGGCACTCGTCGAGGATCATGCGCCACGCATCGAGCGAGATGTGAACGTTGTTGGCCTTTGGGAAGTCCTGCACGCAGATTGGGATGTCGGAGCCGAGGGCCTTGCCTGCCTCTTGGAAGTAACCGGAAACGGCCCGATCACCCTTCAAGCCCGCCAGCGGCTGCAACAGCACCCCTTCACATCCGTTCTCCATGGAGAACTCACCGAGTGACCTGACCCGCTGCAGCGAGGGATCGGAGACTCCGACTATGACGGGGACCCGGCCCCCGATAGCAGCGACGGCGTGCTCAACCACGATGCGGGCATCGGCATCGGTCATCCGGTTGGCTTCGCCCATCACACCCAGCAGGGCCACTCCGTCAACCCCCGAGTCCAGATAGAAGCGCATCAGATTGGACAGATCGTCGAAGTCGACGGCGCCGGTCGCATCCAGCGGCGTTACCGAGATGGCGACGAATCCGCCTGTCGGCAGGGTCATCCCGGCTCTCCTTCCAGGCTG
>JBPCTX010000271.1:0-3705 GCA_051011455.1 Acidimicrobiia bacterium
GTCCGATGGCGCGCCGTTGGAGCTGCTAGTGGCCAGCAATCGAGTTTTCCGCCACCTCGGATATGACCGGACCGCCGTACTCGAACCCGCTCCGGAATTCGGGGCATGACTGAACCCGAGCCACACCGAAGCACCCCGGTAGTCGATCGGCTTGAGGAGTGGGCATCTCGACAACCCAACGCTCCTGCCCTAATCGACGGCCACGGAACCACCTCTTACGTCGAACTGCGTAACCGGATCTCTCAGGTGGCCGGTGGCGTGCTCGAAGCGGTCGGCGATGACTCCACACCCGTTGCAGTGCTGGCCCGCCGACCAGCAGTTGCCATCCCAGCCATGATCGGAGTCCTCAAAGCGGGCCAGACTTACGTTCCCATCGACCCCCATGACCTCATCGAGAGGGTTGAGCACAAGCTGAGGCATTCGACGGCCGGCTTGGTCATCACCTCAGATGAACACCTCGACCACCCTGCCCTGGCAAATGTGGGGGTACCGGCAGTGAGTTTTGAGTCGTCAGTCAGGTTTGCCCGGCCTCTTCCCGAGGTTTCCATGGTCCATCCCGCCTACATCCTGTACACGTCCGGATCGACCGGGAGACCGAAAGGGGTCGTCCACAGTCAACCCAACCTTGTCAACAAAGCCGACCTTCTGGCGGAAACACTCGCAGTGAGGCCCACAGACAGGCTTTCGCTTCTCTTCTCGCCCACGACCGGAGCTTCAACATCGGACATCTACGGAGCCCTGCTGAACGGAGCGGCCGTCGTTCCGTTCGACCTTCAATCCAGAGGCCTGCAGGATCTCGGTGGGTGGCTAACCGAGAACCGGGTCACGGTGCTCCACACCCTTCCAACTGTCCTCCGGCGCTTTCTCGAGGTGGTTGATCCCGGATCAGTGTTTAGAGATGTCCGGATGCTGGTGCTGACCGGGGAGTCCGTGCTCCAAACAGACCTGGATCTCTTCCGCCGCCACTTCAGCCCACAAACCAAGCTGGTTCACCGGCTCTCATCGACCGAGACCGGAGGCATGGCTTGCCTCACAATGGACACGTCGACTGCAATCGAAGACGAAATCCTTCCTGTGGGCCGCGCGATGCCGGGCAGGACCATCCGGCTGCTGGATGACCAGGGCAGGGAAGTCAGCGCCGGAGAGAAAGGGGAGATCTCGGTCGAGAGCGAATTCCTCGCGTTGGGCTACTGGCAGGACCAGGAGCTGACCGACCAGGCCTTCACCCGAACCGCCCTAGGCCATCGTCGTTTTCAAACCGGGGACATCGCCCGGGTGGGCCGGCACGGCAACCTCGAGTTCCTCGGCCGAAGGGCGGGACGTCTGAAGATTGCCGGCCACACCATCGAAACTCGCGAGGTCGAGCTTGCCCTGCAAGCCATCGGCAGATTCAAGGAATTGGCAGTGGTTGGGCGGGAGGAAACACCCGGGAGTCCTGAAATGGCGGCCTTCTATGTTCCCGCTGACAATGCCGAGGGTTGGCATGAAGATCTACGAACCGCCTTGCTGGAACAGATTCCCGCTCACATGGTCCCGTCACGATTCATAGAGCTTGGAACCCTTCCGCTCACGCCTCTCGGCAAGATCGATCGGCCGGCCCTGCCCTGGCCCTCCACGGTCGAGGATCACGAACGGCTGGATTTTGTTGCTCCAGAGGGTGAGCTCGAAACTGATCTCGCAGAGATCTGGCAGTCGGTCTTCGGGCTCACCCGGGTCGGCGCTCTGGACAACTTCTTTGACCTGGGAGGAACGTCGATTCAGTCATTCAGCATGTTTGCCTTGCTGGCTCGTCGGCGGGCTGTGGATTTGCCGCCTACGACGATCGCTAGGGCACCAACAATCCGCCAGCTGGCGAGATTGGTGGAGGATTCCGAGGAGACGGTTAGGTCGGATAATGCAGCTCCAAGCACGACCGCCACCTGGGAGCACCTGGTGCCGCTCCGGCCCGGGGGCGACAAGTCCCCGCTGTTCTGCCTACACGGGGGAGAGGGCTACACGCTGAGCTTCCGCAAGCTGGCCGAGCGGCTTGGGCCCGGCCGGCCTGTCTACGGACTCGACGCACTAGCCCTGGATGGCCACGACAAACCGCTCAACACTGTCCAGAGCATCGCCTCCCGGTACATCGACGACATCAAGACAGTTCAGCCCACCGGTCCTTACTTGCTGGCGGGCTACTCGTTTGGTGGAACCGTCGGGTTCGAAATCGCCCAACAGCTCTCAGCCTCTGGCGACGAGGTTGGCCTACTGTGTCTGCTCGACGCCGTCCGGAGCGGGGATTCCCTGCGGGCTTCAAGGAGGCGTCAACGTGGCCGCTTCTTGCGAGCCGTCTGGCTGGGCATGCGCCGAACTGGAGCCCGGGCTCGGGGCGCGAACATCGATGTCGCCGGACGCACAGCTAGGAGGCTGCTCCGGGAGGTCCCCCTCCGTCTTCTGATCGACCTGGCTCCGCGCGGTTTGCTGCGTCGGTATTGCGACCGCCGCCTGTCTCGCGGGCTGCCGGTGCAGCACGCTCTTCGCCAACCGTATTACTTCGACCTGCACTCACAGGCATCACACTCCTACGCACCGCAGACATACGAGGGTCGAGTTGCGGTCATCGCAGCTCGCGGCGAGACCGAAGCCCGCAGAGTCGAGTGGAACGACGTCGTGCTCGGGGGCTTGGACATCAGCGAACTCGACTGCGAACACATGGAGATGTTCCTCGAGCCGCACGTCGCTCAGTTGGCTGTGCAGGTGCAGGGGCTGCTTGATCGGGCGTAGGCAAATGGCTGTTGGCTGTCGGCTGTCCATTTGGCATCCGGGGCGCTGTCGTGGTGGGAACGAACCCCCTACCCCAGCGGCTCCGCCGCTGCGGTACCTTCCCCCAGCTTCGCTGGGGGACTGACAAACCATGGCTGAAGGGGGGACTGACAAGCCGTAGTTGGATTGGTGAACCATGGCCGACTTCTCAAGGAGGAGTTGCGAAGCAACTCCCAAGGAACGCCGAAGGCGTTCCCGGGGACTGACCAACCGTGGTTACGCCACTTCTCCTACTTCTAGGTGGAGGGGGAGGCGGAGGGTGAAGACGCTCCAGTCGCTCCGGTAGTCATAGGTGAGGTCGCCGCCCATTAGTTGGGCCAGTTGGCGGGAAATGGAGAGGCCGAGACCGACCGAGCCGGGGAGGCCTTCGCTGTTATGGGCACGCTGGTACGGCTGGAAGACGGACTCGCGGCGAGCCTCGGGAATCCCGTCGCCGTTGTCCCACACGTAAAGGAAGGCCCCTTCGATGGTGGTCTTGGTCTCCACCCGGACGATGCCGCCGCCGTAACGGATGGCGTTGATGATGAGGTTGCGGGCGATCTGGCGGAAGCGGAGGGGATCGGCATTCGCCCAGCCGTCCACTCTCGAAGTGTCGATAGTGACGCCCTGATCGCGAGAAATGGCTTCCATCACCATCTCAATCTCGGCTTGCATCTCGATGGGCATGCGCCGCACCACGATGGTGCCGATGTCGGCCCGGGCTGCGACCAACAGATCCTCGATCAGATGAGCCAGGTCATGACTCTCCTGAGCGATCAGGTCGAGGAGTTCTCGCTTGAGATCGTCGTCTAGCTCGGTCCACTGTTCCTGCATGTTCTCAGCCGCTCCGAACACCGTGGTCAACGGGGTCCGCAGTTCGTGGCTGACCGCGGCCAGGAACTCATCCTTTGAGCGAATCAAGTCGGC
>JBPCTX010000272.1:0-3162 GCA_051011455.1 Acidimicrobiia bacterium
GACCAGAAGCGAATCTCGTCGAAGTTACGTGTGCCGTTGCGGTCCTCGGGACCATCGAACACCGGTGGGGTGGGATGGCTGACGAGGAAGTTGACGGTGTGGCCGTCGATCACGACGGGAACGTCCCAGTGGCTCTTGGAGGAGAGCCGGAACACGTCCAGCGCCTCTTCGCTGTAGAAGGACTCCGAAGTGGTCGGATCCACCGGCAGCATTGCTCCCGGCATGTCCTTCCACAGGAACTTCTGGAACGTTCTCACGTTGGCGAAGTCAATCGGATGCTGGCTGAACACCTGCATGCCGTACTGACCGGGGAAGAAACCGAACCCGAAGGCGTCGTTTGGCCCGCCTACGTCCCCGCTGTTGTCCAGGTCGACGCCGGAAGGTATTCCGGTGTTGGACGGTGCACTGAAGGCGTATCCGTACACGATCGGTTCGGCACCGTTCTGCGGGACGGACAGGTAGTTCTCCTGGAACAACCGGGCCGCCTCGCCGGAGGCGTCGTAGTCGAACTCGTTGAGCAACAGCACTTCCGGACGGGTGCGCTGAATTGTCTCAGCGATCACCTTGGCCTGGGCGTTGTCCGGCGTCGACAGGTCGGCCACCAGGTCGCCCTGGTTGAAGCGGTTGAGCGACGCATTGAAGGTCGCAAACCGGACCGGGCCGGGCGCCGGATCGGGCGGCGGCGGTGGAGGCGGCGTGTCGTTTGACACGTTGAACTTCACCGTCGTCGCCAACGGAGCCATGCCCCGCCTGACCACCTTCACCATCAGCTCATGCTCACCGTCGGCGACCGCCGTCGAGTCCCAGGCGGTGGTGGCATAGGCCGCGCCACCTCCTGCGAAGTCGTAGGGGGCCGCATACTCGGTGCGCATCAGCGTCCCGTCCAGGTAGAACATCACCCGGCTGAACTGCTCGAACCCGGTGGGGAAGAGCGGATCAACGAAGATGAACGCATCGCCAACCACGTAGGCGCCTTCCAGGTCGTGCGAAGGCGAACGCTGCTTGGCCGTCGAGTACGACAGTCCGAAGCCGGCCGGCACCGGGGCATTGTTCACATTGAACGTTGCCTCGGTGGAGACCGTGGTCCCGTCCGGCAGGTTCCCGACCGCCTTCATGACGTGGGCGCCATCACCGGCACTGCTCGTGTCCCAACTAGTCGCCATGGTGGTCAGGCCACCGGCGAAGTCGTAAGGAGCCAGGTACTCGGTGCGGGCATGCACGCCGTCCAGGTAGAAGTCCACCGTGGTGAAGCCCAGGCCCGGATCCAGCGGCACCACGAACGGATAGATATGTCCGGACACGTTGGCTCCGTCCAGCATGGCCGGAGTTGCCCTGTCATTGGCGTTGCTGAAACTCAGCGACATCGGACCGTCGCCCAGCTGCAGTCCGACCAGAACGGCGTCATGGTCCGACGAGGCGAACTCGTCGGGCAACGCTACCGGCTGGTTGAAGTCGCTGGAGCGCTCACCCGGATCGATGATGTCGTCGTTGTACTGCAGCACCCTCGGCTCGTCGGCCGCCATGTGCCAGATGTCGACTCCGGTCACCTTGTCGTCGAGCGAGTCGGTGGCAAAAGCGCCATCCAACAGACCCTGCGCTCCGAAGAACACGAACGAGTAGCGATCGTCGACCGCCACCGCATCCTTGACCAGGTTGGTCAGGCCGGCACCCTCGAGGGCTGTGATCGGATCTTCCATCGTGTAGCTGTTGAAGTCACCGACTGCCAGGACATCCGGATCACCCGAGGCCGTTGCCAGCTCGTCCATGAAGGCAACGAGCGCATTGGCCTGCTGGGTGCGCCGGAAGTTGTAGGCGCCCTGTCCGTCGTTCTGGTCCACGTCCAGGCCCTCAGCATTGAAGGAGCTCTTGGACTTGAAGTGGTTGACCACCACGGTGAACGTGTCACCGAAGGCTGTGAACGTCTGAGCGATCGGGGGTCGATCGGCCGCGAACACGGGGTCTTCGTCCACTTCCGGGCCTCCGACAGGCGTGACCATGGCGGGCTGGTAGATGATCGCAACCTTGATGGCGTTGGTCGTCTCCAATCCGCCCGGATAGACCGGGTCGGGCACGGCCGCCCAGGTGCCGGCGCCGGCCTCGGCGTTGAGGCCGTCGACCAGCTCACCAATGGCCACCGGGCCGTTGTTCTCCAACTCCTGCAATCCGACGATCTCGGCGTCCATCCCATTGATGGCCGATACCAGCTGGTCCAGCTGCATCGCCTTTTCAGCGATGGAGTGGGCTCCACGGGCATTGTTGTTGCCATCGTCGATGGTCGAGAAGTAGTTGTGGACGTTAAAGGACGCCACCTGCACGGTGCCACCGACAGAGTCGGGCCCGTCCGGCCTGTGGTTCATCCGCTCGAACTCAACCTCTCCGGTCGGTTGCAGCTTGTAAGCACCGAAGCTGAACGACAGGTTGGCCGTGATGTCCGCGTCGGCATCCCCACGCCGCAGCGTGGCGTCGTCACCGAAGTAAGGAACGTTGTCGGGGAACTGCGCCCCGGATCCGTCGTCGATGACGATCGAGCGTGCCGCATTGGCGGCTGCCAACGCATTGGCGGCCGCGCCGGGCGTTGCCACCTCGGTCGGATTAACCAGTACTCCGCCCTCGGCGAGGATCGCCTCTCCGAAACGGTGCAGGTTGAACATGTCACTCACGTACAGGTTGTTGGGGAAGGTGATCAGCATGCCCTCGAAGTGCTCGAGGTCGACGCCGTCGGCCAACGGCAGCGAAACTGCCGTGGCGGCGACGGAGCCACCGGTTCCTTCCACTTCAACTGCTTCAACATCGACGATCCGGGTCTCCCCGAAGAACTCGTCGACCGTGCCGCGCACCTCGGCATGGTCTCCAACGACCACGCCGTTGTTGACGGCCACAAAGATGCCGTCGCTGGTGGTGGCATCACCGTCTCCGGTGCCGTCCTGCAGGTAGAAACCGCCCAGGCCGGGGAACACGCCGGTTACGTAACCGGAGGTTTCCACCAGGTCGCCGTCCAGCGGGCTGCCGTCGCCACTGCCCTGGATGTCGTAGATAGGCGTGAACGGCCCCTCAATCGGCAGGGTTTCCAGGATCGTTATGCGGCCTTCGCCACCTTCCGGATAGTCGGCAGACGAGATGACGCCGGCGAGTTCGTCGACGATGTAGTCGGCCAGTGCCTGC
>JBPCTX010000273.1:0-7818 GCA_051011455.1 Acidimicrobiia bacterium
AGACAGAGGGTTCCATGCGCACACAGATGATGATCATTCTCGTAGTCACGCTGGTCGCACTGGCAGGGCTGGGGGTGCTGATTGGTCTGATCGCCTGGCTCGGCTGGGTCGGCGGGGGCATGACCGGACTTGGCCTGCTCGCAGTGCTGGTGGCGTCGTACCTTTTGATCGTCAAGCCCTGGCACATCCGCTGGGGCGCCACCGACCAGGAAGTCACCCGGGTAATGCCGGGAGATGAGTTGGTGACCGAAGCATCTTCGGCCACCCATGCGATCTCGATCCAGGCGGCTCCTGAGGCGGTTTGGCCGTGGCTGATTCAGCTCGGGTACGGCAGAGCCGGGTGGTACAGCTACGACTGGATTGACAACGATTTCAGGCGGAGCTCTGATCGGGTCCTTCCAGAGTTCCAGCAGCTCTCGGTCGGAGATGAGATCTTGATGGCTCCAAACATGGGGTTGACAGTGCATTCGATCGAAGTGCACAAGTCGATCGTCAGCATGATGAATGATGGGACTACGAGCTGGTGCCTGGCACTCGATTCGCTCAACGATGGCGGAACCAGGCTGGTGAGCCGGTGGCGCCCGAAACTCGACATGCCTGCCCCGATGATGGCGATAGTCGAGCCCGGCGCCTTCATCATGGAGAGGAAGATGCTGAAGAACTTGCGGCGTCGCATCGAGGGAGCTCGCCGGTTCAGCCCGATCTAGGGCGGCCTCGGATCGTTAGACCAGGGCCACTCTGGCCGCCGCGGGGTCGTTGGTGATGACGCCGGTGAGGCCCGCATCCCGGAGCGACCGGATCGCAGCGACGTCATCCACGGTCCAGGCCACGACCCACATTCCCAGCCCATCTGCCAGCTCCATCAGCGCCTCGGGGTGGGCGAGCGAGCTGAGGTGTGGATGAATTGCCTGGTGCCCTTGCTGGTGGGCGAAGACCAGCTCCCGGCCGGCGTCCACCCCCGGCAGGATCAGGCGCCCGGTCGCCAACCCGTGGTTGAGGGCTTTGACGCGGTCAACGGTGGCGGGATTGAAGGACGAAACGATCACCCGGTCGGCCCAGCCATTGGTCGTCACCCACTCGGTCACACGCTCGGCCACCAACTCGCCGGCGTCGAAATCCGGATCCGCCGGGCTGTTCTTGATCTCGATGTTGACGAGCAGGCCTTCGCACGCTGCCATGGCGTCTGCGAACCCAACCACGGCAGGGGCTAGGCCGGCCAGCTCATTCAGCGTGTGGTCGATGATGGCGTCGCCCTCTGCGATGAACGCATCGTGGTGAACTACCAGTTCTCCGTCGGCAGTTCGTCGGACATCCAGTTCCACCCCGTCGGCGCCCTGTTCTGCCGCAAGACGGAAGGCCGAGATGGTGTTCTCGGGGGCGTGGGCTGATGCGCCCCGGTGTCCGAGGATGAGAAAGCGGTCCGGAGGGAGTGCCAGCATCGGCCATACCGTACCTACCATGACCGCTATGCGAGTCTTCAACTCACTCGGTCGCGTCTCCCAGGAGTTCATACCCCGGGATGAAGGCAGGGTCGGCATGTATGTGTGCGGGCCCACGGTGCAGTCGGCGCCCCACATCGGCCACGGCCGCAGTGCGGTGGCCTTTGATGTGATCCGTCGCTACCTCGAGTGGAGGGGCCTCGATGTGACCTATGTGGTCAACATCACAGACGTTGAGGACAAGATCATCGCGGCGGCCGCCGAGCGGGGAACCACCGCCGAGCAGGTGGCGGCCGAGACCGCCGAGCAGTTTCGTTCCGCTTATCGACAGCTCAACATCCGGCCACCCGACGTTGAGCCCAAGGCCACCGATCACATCGCTGAGATGATCAGCCTCATCGAAGACCTCATCGAAGGCGATCACGCCTACCCGGCTCCCAACGGCGACGTGTACTTCTCGGTGCGATCGTTCGACGCTTACGGGCAGTTGTCGGGTCGCAAGATCGACGACCTCATCTCGGGCGCTCGCATCGAGCCGGGAGAGGACAAACGGGATCCCCTCGACTTCGCTTTGTGGAAGGCGGCCAAACCGGGGGAGCCGCACTGGGACTCACCATGGGGGAGCGGGCGGCCCGGTTGGCACATCGAGTGCTCGGCCATGGCCCGCAAGTATCTGGGAGACGGTTTTGACATTCACGGCGGTGGAACCGATCTGGTCTTCCCCCACCATGAGAACGAGGTTGCCCAGGCCGAAGCCGCCTACGGACCTCCCTTCGCCCGCTACTGGCTCCACAACGGGATGGTCAATCTGGGCGGCGAGAAGATGGCCAAGTCGACCGGCCTGGTGGTTGACCTACTGGAAGCACTGGCAACCCATTCGCCCCGTGCGATCCGGCTCTTCTACCTGCGCACGCACTACCGGCGGCCGGTCGACTTCACGGTGGAAGCTGTGGAGGACGCCTCGGCCTCGCTCGATCGCCTGTGGGCGTTCCGACGGCGCTTCCCGGAGTCTCCTGAGGATGTTGCGCTTCCCGAAGCCCTGGAGCGATTCCGCGGTTTCATGGATGACGATTTCGACACCGCCGGAGCCCTGTCCGTCCTCTTCGAGACGGTGCGGGAGGGCAACGCCCGCCTGGACGCCGGCCAAGCGGTTGATGCTCACGTGGCCGCCTACGACGCCATCGTTGCGGTACTCGGCATCGAGGAGCCGATCGCGAGCTTCGATGACCTCGAGCCCGCTCTGGCGGCGCTGGCGTCCGGCTTCGGGCTCGAGGCAGGTGGCGACCCGGCTGCGACTATCGACCGGTTGGTCGACCTGCGGACCCGGGCCCGCACCGATAAGGATTGGGCACGCTCGGACGAATTGCGGGATGCGTTGGCCGGACTCGGGATCGTTGTGGAGGATGCGGCAGGTGGCACCCGCTGGCATCGGCAATAGGGTCGAAGGGCTTCACGCGGTACGCGCCGCACTGGCCGCCGGGAGGGTCAGGCGGCTGACCATCGAGCGGGGCAGACATTTCGACTGGCTGGGCGCCGCTTCCGGCATCCCGGTTGCTGAGGTCGATGATGTCCGGCCGCTGGCCGAGACCACGGCCCCCCAGGGTGTGATCGCCGACTGCGAGCCGATAATCCCACACTCGCTCAAGGCGCTGGTGGCGCGAGCCCAGCGATCCTCACTCGTCGTCCTCGACCACGTCGAGGATCCCCACAACCTGGGAGCGGTGGCTCGCTCGGCACTCGCAGCCTCTGCTACCGGAATGGTGGTGGCGGCCCGGAGGGCGGCTCCTTTCGGGTCCGCCGCATTCAAGGCAGCCGCCGGCGCGCTCGAGTTACTGCCGGTGGCCGTCGTCAACTCGGTGGCGGATGCGGTTACCCGGCTCGAATCTCTCGGGGTGTGGACGGTCGGCCTCGACGCCGGCGCCGATGAGTCGCTGTTCGGTTGTCCACTCCTCACCGAGCCGGTGGCAATGGTGATTGGTGGCGAGGCTCAGGGTCTAGGTCGGCTGGTCGGTGAGAGGGTCAGCAAACTGGTCCACATACCGATGGAGGCCGGAGTGGAATCGCTCAATGCCTCGGTGTCGGCTGCCCTGGCGATGTATGAGATCAGGAGGGCACGGGCTGACTCGTGATGAATCCGGCTACCCGGTCGGCCGGGCGCCTTTGACGGGCCTTTTCTCCACCCTCGGCTCATCCGGGAGATAAGGAACCGACAGGAACCGGAGGGCGATCTGGACGGTGGGGCCGATCGCGACCAGGAACCAGATTGTGCCCCAACCGACGGTCCCACCCATCAGATAGCCGGCGATGAGCGCGGCGGCCTCCACGCTGAAGCGGGCTTTCCACAGCGTCACCCCTCGCCGGTTCAACGCCGTCATCAGTCCGTCGCGAGGTCCCGGCCCGAGGCGGACTCCCAGGTAGAGTCCGGTGCCGATCGCTACCACCAGAGGACCGGTCAGGGTAAGGGCGGCTCTCGTCCAGGCGTTGGCCGGATCGTCGATCAGGTACAGCGTGGCGTCCATGGCCAGACCGATGAGGATGACGTTGGCGATGGTGCCAAGCCCGATTGGTTCTCGCAGCCACAGCAGTGCCAAGAGAAGGACCGCGCCCACCACGATTACGGCGGTGCCGATTGAGAGGGGGGTCTTCTCAGAGAGACCCTGATGGAAGACGTCCCAGCCGGGAAGCCCGTAGTCGCCGAGCACGATCATGGCGATGCCGACGCCGAACACAATCAGTCCGACCACAAGGCGGGGTGTGCGGCGCAGTTGGACGGCGACAGGGAGCATCGGAGAACGCTAGCGGTTCAGTGCTCCCTCACCGGCTCGGTCGTCGTGCTACCGGAATCCGGCCCGGCCCGAAAGCCACCTATCGGAGACGTTGAGCGGGGCTGAGAATGCCTCGTGCGGGACGCAGCACAGCACCCGGGTTCGGCCGCCGCGACTCTTCAGTTTGATCAGCAGGGGACAATCCGCGCAGGTGTCAACCGGGATCTCTCCGCGCTGAGGACACTGCACCGACTGGTTGCTGCCGACTTGAAGGGCCACTCCTCTCACTTGCGGCCCCCTCTCTGTTGCCGCCGGAAGGGTTGCCGGCGAGCCAACTGGTGGCGCCTGGCCACCACCCCCCAATTGTCGGTACCGGGTTTGCAGAGCCCTTGCGGGTCTCTGGCCGCTGGCTGGCAATGATCGCCAGCGCTTGCATTTTCGGACAAGCTGGAGACCGCCACCGCCGATGAACAATGTCAAGATGTTGAATACGCCACCGACCGAGGATCCGGGTCAGGCCGCGGAGAGACGCGTGCACTTCCAGACGGCGCTCTCCGAATGTGCCCAGGCTCTGCTGGCCAGCCAGGGCGAGGACCGTCTGGAGCGAGCCCTCGAGGCACTGCTGGATGCCACCCAGGCCACCTACGTAATGGTGGAGCGCAACGTGGATGATCCCGAGTTGGGGTTGTGCTCTGTGTATGTGGCGGAGGCCGAGGAAGACACCACGATTGACCTACCCGAATCCGACTACTGGGATCTGGTCCCGTGGGCGCGAATGCCCGAGTCGAGGTCCCGCCTGGAGGCCGGAGAACCGTTCGTTGTGATCCCGGAGCAGCTCACCGGGGTGGAATACGAGCTGTATGCCGAGGATCCTTATCCGGTGAAGTCCGAGCTTGACATCCCGATCTTCGTCGACGGCCGCTGGGAGGGTCTGATCGGATTTGCCGACTCTGAGAAGGTGAGGGAGTGGACGGGGGACGATCTGGTTCTTCTGACTACTGCCGCCCACATGATCGGTGCGTTCTGGGAGCGGGAGATGGCCCGCCAGGAACTGCGCGATGCCATTCGGGCAAGGGACGATCTAGTGGCGGTAATGAGCCATGAGCTTCGCAATCCGTTGACGGTCGTGCTTGGTTTGGCCGACCAACTGGCCAACCGAATCAATGAGTTCGACCCGGACCGGAGCGCCGAGTACGCCGCCATGATTCACCGCCACAGCCAGGACATGGCATTCCTCATCGAGGATCTGCTCGTGGCGTGCCGGGGCGATCTCTCCCATGTGAAGATCGATCCGGAGGCCGTGGACCTCGCCCAACTGGTTCATGAGACGGCGGCACTTCTCCCGGACCAGTCATTGCTTTCCGCCGAGGGTGCCGACGTGCCGCCCGCCTGGGCCGACCCGGTCCGGGTGCGCCAGATCATTCGCAACCTCCTAACCAATGCCCAGCGCTATGGCGGTTCAGAGTTGGCGGTGGAGGTGGGGTCGGAATCCGGCATGGTTTGCATCAACGTCAGGGACAACGGTGAAGGGATTGACGAGGGCGATCGCCAGACCATCTTCGAGCGGTACGGTCGGGCCGGCAAAGGGTCCCACGGTACCGACTCAGTTGGGCTGGGTTTGTCGGTGAGTCGTGATCTGGCCCGCCTGATGGGTGGCGACATCACCTATGACCACGTGAGCGGGTGGAGTGAATTCCGTCTCTGCCTGCCGGTGGCAGAGGACGACTGACCTCTCGAGCTGGCGGTGGGGATCGAACCCACGACCTGCTGCTTACAAGGCAGCTGCTCTACCACTGAGCTACGCCAGCCGATGTCGGGAAAGAGTAATGCCGCAGGTCTGTCGTGTGGCGGTCTGGCACCGAGCGAGCCAGAGTACCGACGCCGTGCATATTTCGCTTTCTCGTGGCGCTTGCGCAACCACAGCCCTGGAACGCGCCTGAGCAACCCTGCGGTTGCACCCTCCCGTTCCACGGGTGGAGGGACACGCGCGGTGCGCGCGAAATTAGTCGTCAAATCCCACTGCCCGCGCGAAGGCTGCTTTACCCTCTCCTCGATGCTTTCCGATCGAGAGAAATCGGTCCTCGAGTTCGAGGGCTCATGGTGGCTCTACCCCGGTCCTAAGGACCGGGCTATTCGCGATTACCTCACGATGAGTGCCACCCGCTACTACCAGATTCTCCGACGGGTGCTCGATCACCCGGATGCCCTCGACCACGCACCGCTGACCGTCCGCCGCCTTCGCAGGGTGCGGGAGGAGAGCCGGGAGCGTCGCGTCATCGAGCGGTTCCAGGGCGGCGACCACCCGAGTCGTTAGCCGTCGTGGATCGCGAAGCGGTCTACGGATCCGTTCAGCGTCTCGGCATCGTGGCCTGGAGCATGCTGGGGGCCCTCCTGGTCCTGTGGGTGGCTCTGTGGGTAGGCGGCAAGATCGCCATCATCTTCCCGCCGCTGGTTCTGGGGATCGCCATCATCTACATCCTCAACCCTGTCGTCTCGTGGCTGGAACGCCGCCACGTGCCCCGCGTGATTGGCGCCGTCCTTGCCTACGTAATGCTGGTGGCCCTGTTCGCCGCCGCAGCGTTCTTCATCGTTCCGATCCTGGTGGAGCAAGGCCAGGACCTGGCCGACCGCTTTCCGGAACTGGTTGAGGACGGCCAGGACGAAATCTCGCGTATCGCCGACCGGCTCGGGTTGTCCGTGGATGTGTCGCTGCCCACCGGCCAGGAGGTTTCGGACTGGTTCTCCGATCCGGCCAATCAGGACACCATTCGCGGTCAACTGGGGACGGTGGCCGATTGGACCCTCAACATCTTTCAGGCAGTGCTTGTGGCGCTGGTCGCCCCAGTAGTCGCTTTCTATCTGTTGCTCGACCTTCCGTCGGTCAGCAACCGGATCCGTGATCTGGTTCCCGAATACTGGCGGGACGAGGCCATACATCTCTTCGTCCAGATCTCAACGGCGATTGGCGGCTTCGTCAGGGGCCAGCTGGTGGTGGCCTTCATCGTTGGGGTGATGACCAGCATCGGATTCTGGATCATTGACCTTCCGTTCTGGCTTCTGATCGGGATGATCTCCGGCTTCTTCAACATCATTCCCTTCGTTGGGCCCTGGGTGGCGGGCGCCCTCGGAGCATTGGCCGGCCTGACGTCGGGTGATCCCAGCAAGGCGTTGTGGGCCGCACTGGTGGCGCTCATCGTCCAGCAGATCGACAACAACTTCGTCAGCCCTGTTGTCTTGCGGGCAACCGTGCGCTTGCACCCCGCCACCGTTCTCCTGGCTCTGTTTGCCGGTGGAGCGGTCGGGGGGCTGTTTGGCGTCCTGATGGCGGTCCCAACAGTGGCCGTTATCAAGATCATCTCGGGCCACCTGTGGCGGACCCGGGTGCTGGGTCAGAGTTGGGAGGAAGCCCGGGAGGCATTGATCGATGATGAACCCACCCGCGAGATGGTGCTGATGCGGTTCAGGGACGGTGCCGCGGACGAGGGGTCCGACGAGACGGATGCGCCGGGCTAGCTCGACTCGAAAACGCGAAAATCGGCCTTATCGGGTTTAGGCTCAAGTCAACTTCCCAACCGAAAACTCACCGTGCTCGACTTCCTCCTCGGCAGCTTCTT
>JBPCTX010000274.1:0-2696 GCA_051011455.1 Acidimicrobiia bacterium
TATAACGAACCAATATATCGATTCGTTATATCGATCCACTATGCTTGTGGATAACTCAACCAGGCAATCATGCTCGATTTTGCAATCCTCGGAATTCTGACAGACGGCCCGCTGCACGGCTACGAGCTGAAACGCGTCCTGGCCGACTCAGAACACGGCTTCTGGACGGTTTCGTTCGGATCCATCTATCCGGCGTTGCGACGTCTAGAGAAGAAGGGTTTCGTCAACGTGGGGACCGAGGGCGGATCACGCCGCAAGGTCTACCAACTGACTCCCGAAGGGAAGGCCTATTTCCAGGAGTTGCTCGAGACTCCGGGAGCCGCTGAGGAAGAGCGGGCCTTCACATTGAAGCTGTCCTTCTTCAGGTATCTGGACCCTGATTCACGAATCGGCGTGCTGGAGCGCAGGCGGGCCCACCTGACCACGCGACTGGCCGAGTCGCGCAAGTCGATGAAGGACTCAGCCAACCGAACCAAGCGGCGGATGGACGACTACACGCTCGCTTTGATGAATCGGAGCATGCAGAGCACTGAGGCCGATATCGCCTGGCTAGACGAACTGATCGAGAACGAGCGGGCGGCCCGGCCTCCCCGCAAGACACGCCGGCTGCGGGGATCATCGCCCGAGCCCACTGAGATCTGAGCAAGGAAGGGAAACCAAATGAGCAATGTACGCGTAGCGATCGCGGGGGTAGGCAACTGTGCCAACTCTCTGATCCAGGGCGTCGAGTACTACAAGGATGCCGACCCGGACCAGTTTGTGCCGGGCCTGATGAACGTCGACCTGGGCGGCTACCACGTGAGCGACATCGAATTCGTTGCCGCTTTTGACGTGGATGCCACCAAGGTGGGCCAGGACCTCGGCAAAGCCATGTGGGCCGGCCACAACAACACGATCCGTTTCGCCGACATCGGCGAGGTCGGGATCGAAGTCCAGCGAGGACCGACCCTCGACGGACTCGGCCACTACTACAAGGACATGGTCGATGAGTCGGCTGTGGAAGCAGTCGACGTCGTGCAGGCGCTTCGTGATTCGGGCGCCGACGTCCTCGTCAGCTATCTCCCGGTGGGATCCGAGGATGCCACCCGTTTCTACGCGGAGTGCGCCCTGGAGGCCGGGGTCGGGTTCGTGAACGCGATTCCCGTGTTCATTGCCTCCGATCCCTCCTGGGCCCGCCGCTTCTGGGAGGCCGGGCTTCCCATCATCGGCGACGACATCAAGTCGCAGGTGGGCGCCACCATCGTGCACCGGCAACTGGCCACCCTGTTCGAGAAGCGGGGAGTCATCGTCGAGCGCACCAGCCAGCTCAACGTCGGCGGCAACATGGACTTCAAGAACATGCTGGAGCGGTCGCGACTCGAGTCCAAGAAGATCTCGAAGACCCAGGCGGTCACCTCGCAGATTGATCGGGCTATGGGCGACGATGACGTCCACATCGGCCCCTCCGATCACGTGGCCTGGCTCACCGACCGCAAATGGGCCTATATCCGGGTGGAAGGCCGCGCCTTCGGCGACGTGCCTCTCAACGCTGAGTTGAAGCTGGAAGTCTGGGACTCCCCCAATTCGGCCGGCGTGGTGATCGACGCAGTTCGCTTCTGCAAACTGGCACTCGATCGTGACCTGGGCGGCCCGGCCCTAGCGCCTTCGGCCTACTTGATGAAGAGCCCGCCGATCCAGTATCGCGACGACCTATCGCCCGAACTGATCGACGACTTCATCGCCGGCGGAGATCCCACCGCCGAGGATCTGGCGGAGTACCTGAAGGGCTGACGCCGGACCACCAACCTTGCTCAGAAAGGCAGCGGCCCCACCGGGCCGCTGCCTTTTGTTGTGCACATGCGATTCACGGATTTCGCGTTGCGTGGTTCCACAAGCCACGTATAGTGAGGTGCAGCCAACACGGAAGGGACCGTGGCCCACCCCGACCGCAGCAATTACAGCCATGCCGAAATGGTCAATCGGCGCGCTCGATTGGTGGTGGCGCTGGCGGTCTTCGTCGGCTTGATGCTCTTCGGAGCGACGGCGTTTGGCTCCAAGGCGGTCGACCCGGTTGAGACTTCCCTGGCCGTGATCGTCCCGCCCACCGCTGCCACCCTGCCCCCGATTTCGGTGCTGGCCTCAACTCTGTCGTCCGATTCGACTTCAACAACCGCCATCCGGTCGACGACTACGGTGCGGCCTTCCAGCACCACCACTTCACCGGTTACGACAACCACGACCACCACTCTCACGGCAACCACCACAACCACCAGGCCACCAACGACGACCAGCACCGCTCCCCCGACCACTGCCACCACCCGGGTCGAGCCAACCACCACAACCACCCGGGTCGAGCCGACGACGACCACCACGACCAAGCCGAAGCCGAGCACCACGACAACCGTGATCACGGTGCCGCCCACCACGACCACCACCACGACCACGCTGCCGCCCACCACAACAACGACTACGACCGCCCCCACCAACGCCTGGTACCCGATCCTCGACGCCACCGTGTTGTGTCAGAGCGGTCAGCCTGCCATCAGATGGAGGGCATACGATCCCGCCGCGGCCTGGTCAAACGGATGGCAAATGGTTATCGATGGCGACAACCGCGGGGTGTTCACACCAGGCACGATCGTCACTGCCAACAGCGGTCCGGCCCAGGCAATCGAACCGGTCCCGGTCGGAACCCACAAGCTGACGGTGAGCGTGCA
>JBPCTX010000275.1:0-3151 GCA_051011455.1 Acidimicrobiia bacterium
GAGGATACCTGGGCCCGGATTGTGGCCCGGCTGGCACCCACCCGAGGGGGTCGACCGGTAGGGTTGCTCCGGTGAGACGCAAGACGAAGATCATTGCCACGCTGGGCCCGGCCGTGGCCGATGCCCACAGCATTTCCAGCCTGGTGGAGGCCGGAATGGATGTGGCGCGGCTCAACTTCTCACACGGTGACCATGGCGATCATCAGCAGAACCTGCACTGGGTGCATGAGGCATCCGAGAAGCATGAGCGGGCGGTTGAGGTCCTGCAGGACATCCAGGGCCCGAAGATCCGGGTCGGGACGTTCCCGGACGGCGCCATCACGCTGGAAGCTGGTGAGGAGGTATCGCTCCTGTCTGGCGAGGAGGAAGCCTCCAGGGGTGAGATCTACATCAAATACCTGGACCGGGTCTCCAACCTGGCAGCAGGTGACGTCATCCAGTTGTTGGATGGGCACATCAGCCTTGAGGTGTCTTCGACCGCCACCGGGGTGCGCGCCACAGTCGTTCAGGGTGGAGCGTTGCGAGATCGTCAGGGGGCCGCATTTCCCGGATTGGAAGTGGACCTCCCCGCCATCACCAAGAAGGACCGGCGCGACCTGGAAGCGGGGGTGGCGATGGGGGTGGACGCGGTTGCGGCATCCTTCGTCAGCAACGCGGCCGACGTGCGCGAGGTCCGGGAACTGGCCGGCAATATCCCCGTCGTTGCCAAGCTGGAGCGAGCGGTTGGCTATCGGGCCCTGGACGAGATCATTCGCGAGGCCGACGGAGTGATGGTGGCCCGGGGTGACCTGGGGGTGGAGCTCTCGTGGGCGGCTCTGCCCCGGGTGCAAAAAGACATCATCGCTCGCACCAATGCCGGTGGGAAGATCTCGATAACGGCCACCGAGATGCTCGAGTCGATGAAGGAGAGCTTCCGGCCCACCCGGGCCGAAGTGACCGATGTTGCCAACGCCGTCTTCGACGGGACCGATGCGGTCATGCTCAGTGCGGAAACCGCCATGGGGAAGTACCCGATCCGCTCGGTGGAGGTGATGAACTTCATATGCCAGGAGGCTGAGAAGAGCCCCGAGCTGCACGTTCTGACCGAAGACACGTTCATCGCCCATGCCGCCCGCTTCCCTTCGGCCATCGCCAAAGCTGCCGTCGAAGTGACCCACAACCTCGGCATTCAAAACCTGGCATGTTTCACAGAGACCGGGAGCACGGCGCGGCTGCTATCGAAGTACCGGCCCCATGCCGACATCATCGCCTTCACCAACAACGAGCCAACTTTCCGTCGGATGGCCGGTTACTGGGGGGTGCGGCCCCGGCTGATCGGGCGCTACGAGACCACCGACGACCTGATCGCGGCCGCCGGCGAGGCTTTGATCGCGGAAGGGGTGGTGGAGCCGGGCGAGCACGTTGTGATGGTGGCCGGCATTCCACCCAACCAGGGAGCCCAGACCAACCTGGTGCAGATTCACCGCGTCGGCTCAGGCCTGAAGCGGGATTCGAGCCGGTAGGCTGGCAGCCGCATGGGACAAGTCATAAGTGTTTCAGGGACGGTGGCCGGCGATTCGGTCATCTTCGAAGCCGACCGCAGCCTGTCCGGCCAGGACGGCGGGTCGTTTGATTCGATCGAGGAGACGGTCGACGACCCGACCTTCCCAGCTCGACTGGCGGCCAGGGTCTTCGAGGCCGACGGCAGTGTCACCCGGGTCTTCTCGGGCTCAAACGGGGTGGTGGTCCGGCGCGATGGTGGCTGGGATCAGTCCGATGTGGATGCGGTTGCTTCGCTCATCGAGCAGTTCTTCGTCTTCTATACCCAGGGGTAAACGGGTCAGGGAACGGTCGTAGACGTCGTTGTTGTCGTTGGCGGCAGCGTCGTAGTCGTAGTCGTAGTCGTAGTCGTGGGGCAGGTGACCCCGCCACCCGGCACATCACATGGGTGCACCCTCACCAGGCGCGGCTCCGGACGATAAGTCCAATCCCATTCCTCCTCCTTCTCGGTGCCGTCGGGGTAGGCAATCACCCGTGTGACCGTGACCGTCCAGCCCACCCTGCCCCGGTCGACCACGATTTCGTCCCCGGGCGCAACTCCGGAGTCGGCCATGTAGTCGGTGGCGGGATCCCGGTAGTTGCGGCGTGGTGAGAGAGAATCGGTCACCAGGCGCCCTTCGTTGTCCCCGAAGAATTTCACGGTGATGGAGTCGTCGGTGTGCTCGGTGCGAATCAGCAGGGCCGAGGCGGTGTCATTTCGAAAGATGAGCTCCGGGTTGGGGAAGGAAACCGTGGCCTCTCTGCCTTCCGGGTAGCGACTGAAGTAGTAGCTGTGGGGCTGATGGTAAATGTCCTCGTACCCCCCGAAGAAGACGGCGTTGAAGAGAGTGGTGGCGAATTGGCTGACACCGCCACCCACTGCCGGGACGAACTGGCCGCGCAGGATCATGGGAGCCGCCACGAAGCCGTTCTCCTCGGTGCGCAGGCCGACGTGTTCGTTGAGCGAGAACTCGTCCCCGGGCATCACGATGACGCCGTCGACCAGATCCGCGATCCGCTGGATGTTGGTGACCCGTGGCTGGCAGCAAGCGTGGAAGGTGGTGAACTCCGAGACCTTGCGGCGGATGCCGAGCGCTTCGGCATCGGCGCTGGTGAACTCCGGCTCCACTCCGCGAGCGAACGGAAGCGGAGCCTGCCTCCCCGGCAGGCGGGCGGCCACCAGCAGCTCCTGGGCGATCAGTTCGGGATCGACCAGCGTGCCGGGTCGTCCGGCGATGATGACGACCTCGTCGTTCTCGTCGGTCGTGATTTCGGCGTTGCGGGGTGGGCCTTCCAGCGAGGACACCAGATGTGATACCCGGCCGGCCACCACCTCAGGGTCGAAGGCCAGTGCGATGCCGGGCTCGGGTTCCAGGATGAACGTGGCGGTGAGGGCTTGGCCCAGATCGGTTGGCGAGAACATGATGGCGGCAGCCGGTTCACCTCCGGCCAGCACGATCGGGCCCGCCAGCAGCTCGGCCGCCTCTCTCCCGGCTTCCTCCACTTGCTCCGGGCTCAGGTCCGGCACCGCCTCCGTGACATCGAGAACGGCGGATCGGTGGTTGCGATCCAGGAGTGCGGCCAGGATGAGGTCGGCGGCTGTGGCCCGGTCGACCCGGCTGCCGGGACGGGG
>JBPCTX010000276.1:0-2992 GCA_051011455.1 Acidimicrobiia bacterium
CCCGGGGCGGGATTGACGGCGCCGCCTTCACCTGGGGTGACGATGATCCCCAGGAAACCGAGCCGCTGGCCAACACCTGGCAGGGAGGTTTCCCCTATGAGAACACCGAACTGGACGGCTGGATCAGAACCTCACCGGTCGGTTCATTCCCTGCCAACGGATACGGTCTCTTCGACATGGCCGGCAACGTCTGGGAGTGGACGGATGACTGGTACTCGGCCGAACGGGCAGCTCCGGCCGCGCCGTCGTGCTGTGCTCCCGTCGCCCCCCGTGAAGAATCCAGACAGGGAAGCTTCGATCCGCTTCAGCCCGAGATCGCTATCCCCCGGAAGGTCGTGAAAGGTGGCTCTCACCTGTGCACGCCCCAGTACTGCTACCGGTATCGCCCGGCGGCCCGCCAGCCTCAGATGATCGACACGGCCACCAGCCACATCGGATTCCGGGTTGTCAGGCGGGCGGATCCGGCCGATGCGTAGGATGCCGTTGGAGTAATCGAAGTTCTAGGAGATCCAATGATGTTTGTAGGTTTCGCCCATCCGGTCTTTGCCTGGGTCGGCATCGGCTTGCTGCTTGCCTTCGGCCTGTCGATGATGTGGAAGGCAGCTAAGACCGCCATGTTCCTCGCGGTACTTGCGGTCATCTCCTGGATCGTGTTCTTCGCCGGATGAGCTCACCTCGAGGAAGGTGAAACCGCCGCGATTAGCCTGACGGCGCAGAAGTGGACAAAGGAGTAGAGATGTCAGGGCAGCAAGGGGAGATTGAGCTGATTGCGGCTGTATATCCCAACATGGCCGAGGCCCAGGCCACCCTCAACGACCTGGTGCGTATGCACAAGGCCGATGCGATTCAGCTGATCGATGCCGCCGTGATGATCAGGGACGCCGACGGCAACCTGTCGATTACCGAACGGGCCGAACTGACCCCCGGAAAGGGTGCCAAGCGGGGAGCTCTGATCGGAGCCGCCCTGGCCGTGATCTTCCCACCTTCCTTGCTGGCCAGCGCGGCCCTGGGGGCGGCGGCCGGAGCTGTAACCGGCAAAGTGACCGACCAGGGATTCGAGAACGACCTGTTGGAGGAGCTGGCCGAGAACCTGGAACCGGGTAAGTCGGCAATCCTGGCGGTAGTAGAACACACCTGGTTGGAGCGAATGATGGACGCGGTTGACGGATACGACCGGATTCTGGAGCGAGGCCTAACCGCCGATGAAGCCGGCAGCATCCGCCTACGAGATTGATTAGTCCGGGATAACGGGAGGAATACGCCATGGGCGATCTGAATCACATTTTCGAAGAGCTAACGCGGATCAGAAGGCAGCTCGATGAGCTTCCCGATGATGCCGGAGAAGAGAGAGCCCGCCTGGAACACCGGCGCGAGGAACTGCACTCCGAAGCGGCCAGCCAGGATGCAGTCGGAGACGAGCGGCCCACTCACGAGATCGAAATGGAACTCGTGTCACTGCGCAACCAGGTCGATCACATCGAGAAGTCTGGCATCGACGTCCCGACCCAACACGGCGGCAGCCTGCTCGAAGCCTCAACTGCCTCCGACTCCATGGACTTGAACAAGCAGGTGGAGGCCGGCCAGGGAGCCGACGAGCTCAGAGCCCGCATCCACAAGCTCGAAGCAGTTCTGGATCACAGAGCAGCTAACAGCTGACAGCCGACAGCCGACAGCCGACAGCGTCTAGTCCGTCGCCTGGGAAGCTCTTGCTGAAACCTGAGGCCTGAAAGCTAGAAAGAACGAAATCGGCCCCCGGAGGTGCCGATTCCTCGTTCGAGTTGTTGGGACCGCTACGCCGCGTATTCGTCGGCGGGGACGATCAGGGCATAGAGGATGGCCATGCTGACGAGGATCGTGGCCAGCGACCACCATGGGGTGGCGCCGATCAGAAGGATCTGCTCGATCATGTTGAGCACCACCAGGCCGATGGCGACCGCGCGGGCCCACAGCCGGCCGGTCATGAGACCGATGCCTGTGTACAGCTTGAGCACACCGGTGGCGAGGATTATCCAACCCCACAGCGAGGTATCGAGAAACACCACCGCGTCCTCGGTGAACACGATCCAGTTGTCTTTGAAGATCAGGGTCAAACCCAGGATCATGTTCCACACGGAAACGACCACCAGGAAGATGGCTGCGAAGCCAACCCACCCGCTGGTCCGATACGTAGTTGTCTCCATACGGTGCGCCTCCTAGAGAGTTGTCAGACGGGAGGAACGTTAATCCGGTTTTCGCGACCTTGGCAAGTGGTTCCTGCTGGTCTCAGCCCGAGAGCGCCCGATCCAGGTCCTCGATGAGATCCTCAGCATGCTCGATTCCCACCGACAGCCGGACCAGGTCGGCCGGCACTTCCAGGTCGGTTCCCGCTACCGACATGTGGGTCATTAGCGCCGGCACTTCGATGAGCGACTCCACACCCCCCAGGCTCTCGGCCAGGAAGAACAGCTCGGTCTTGGCGACCACCTTCTCGGCGACATCCGGGCCTGCTCTGGTCCGGAATGAGATCATCCCGCCGAAGTCACCCATTTGACGGGCCGCTAACTCATGCTGGGGATGTGACTCCAATCCCGGGAAGATCACGTCCCCGACTGCCGGATGACCGACCAGGAAGTGGGCGATCTGAGTGGCGTTGGCGCAGTGGCGGTCCATCCGCACGGCCAGAGTGCGGAGGCCTCGCAGCGTCAGGTAGACGTCGAACGGTCCGGGTACAGGCCCTGCAGCGTTCTGTAGGTAGCGGAGCCGCTCGTGCAAATCGCCGTCGGCGGTCACAAGAGCGCCCCCGACCACATCACTGTGGCCACCTATGTACTTGGTTGTCGAGTACAGCGACACGTCGGCCCCCAGGCTGAGAGGCTGCTGCAAGTACGAAGTGGCGAACGTGTTGTCCACCACCAACCGGGCACCTCCGCCGTGGGCAATCTCGGCAATAGCTGCGATGTCGACGACCCGCAGCATCGGGTTGGTGGGGGTCTCCACCCAGACAAACCGGGTT
>JBPCTX010000277.1:0-6732 GCA_051011455.1 Acidimicrobiia bacterium
CGACAGTGGAGGTGGGGCGATGGCCGCCGGGCTTGACAAGGAGACCCTCGACATGATCCTGGGGGCGATCGACGAGTTCGCCGCCCGACGCTTGCCCGAGGCCGCTCTCCTCGAATTCGACGAAAAGGATGAGTTCCCCGTCGAGCTCGTCCGGGAGATGGGCTCCGATCTCGGGGTTCAGCTGCTCTTCATCGACGAGGAATTCGGCGGCATGGGGGGCGACGCGATCGACGTCTATCGGGTCTGCGAGAAGATGGCCAGCATCGATGTGGGAGTGGCCACCGGCGTTCTGGCCACTTTCCTCGGTGCGGATCCCATCATCTTCGGTGGCACCGACGAGCAGAAGAAGACCTGGATGACCAGGGTGGCCGAGGAGGGCCTGCTGATGGCCTACGGCGCCACCGAGCCAGAGGCCGGCAGCGACCTTGGCTCGCTCAAGACCAGGGCCGTTCCCATCATCGAGGGCGACGATGTCGTCGGCTACAAGATCAGCGGCAACAAGCAGTGGATCTCCAATGGCGGGTATGCCGACCTGTACACCATCCTGGCGAATGCTCCGGCCGGGCCGACCTGGTTCATCGTCGAGCGCGACGTCGCCGGCTTCACACAGGGCAAACCAGAGGACAAGCACGGGATTCGCCTCTCCAACACGGCTGCTCTCGCACTCGATGAGGTTGAGGTGGGGATCGACCGGTTGGTCGGTGGCGTGGAGGGCCAGGGCCTGATGCAAGCCCAGCTCGTCTTTGGCTACACCCGGGTGATGGTGGCGGCCTTCGGGCTGGGCGCCGGCTGGGCGGCGCTGGATCGGGCGGCCGAGTACTCCACCGGGCGGATTCAGGCTGGGGGTCCGCTGTCCGCCAAACAGGGTTACACCCACAAGCTGATCGTTCCTCACGTGCTGCGATTGGAGGCAGCGAGGGCATACATCGAAGAGACCGCTCGCCGCATCAACGAGGAGGAAGGCACCTTCAACACCGAGGGCGCCATCGCCAAGTACATGGCGACCGTGGCAGGCAACGCCGCCGCCGACGATGCCATTCAGGCGCTGGGCGGCTACGGCTATACCCGCGAGTACATGGTCGAGAAGATCAAGCGTGATGTCCGCATCACCACCATCTACGAGGGCACATCGGAGATCATGGAAATGACGATCGCCCGTGATAGATGGCAAGAGCACCTCAAGACCCGGGGCGGCTACTACCACGAGCGCGCAGGACTGTTGGAGGACCTCCACTCCCGGCATGGGGACGTGGGTGGAGAAGTGGCGGCCATGGCCTGTCATGCGCTGGCCGAGGTGTTGGAGGCGGCCCGGCTTGGCCGGCTCACCCGCAACCAGCACCTGCTGTTCAGGCTCGGCGAGATCATTGCCCACGTCGAGTGCGCCGGGGCGCTGGCGCAACGCGCCGCGGCTTTGGCCGAAGGAACCGCCCCGGCCAAGACCGACGCCCGGTTCGATGCCGGCGCGGTGGCTGCCATCAGCCGGGCTTTTGCCCGAGAGGCATTGGACCAGGTGGCCGGGGGCGGTCTCCGCTGGCTAATCGCCGCCGGCGACTACTCCGAAGAGGAAGCCATCAGGCTTTCGAAGGTGGTTGGTGCCGACGCGGCCCGACGGGCTCAGGGGGGCCTGCTCGACGACATGCAGCAGGTGGCGGACGCGCTTTACGCAGGAATCAACACATAGAGCCCCGGCCCGCCGGCCGGAGCTCGAGCAGAGAAGAAGGGGAGATGCAATGGAGGATCTCGTGCATAAGGCGGTTGCCGTCGTCGGCGTCGGCGCAGTGCTGCCGGACGCCCCTGACGTGCCCACCTTCTGGGAGAACATCAAGACCGGCCGCTACAGCATCAGCGAGACTCCGAAGGACCGCTGGGATTCCGAGCTCTACTTCGATCCCGATCCGTCTGCCCCGGAGAAGACCTACTCCAAGATCGGCGGCTGGGTCCGGGATTTCGATTGGGACCCCTTCGCCTGGAAGCTCCCGATTCCACCCAAGGTGGGGGCGGCCATGGACCGCACCCAGAAGTGGGCCATCATGGCGACGAGACAAGCACTCGCCGATTTCGGCTACCCGCATCGCTCCCTCGACCCCGACCGCACCGCGGTGATCCTCGGCAACGCCATGGCGGGGGATCAGCACTACATGACCACTCTGCGCCTGATGTTTCCGGAGTACGCCGAGCAGTTGGCGCAGTCCCCGAGCTTCGCCGCATTGGCCGGAGATACCCGACGCGCCATCACCGAGGAGCTACAGCAAGGAATGGCGCAACGCTTCCCGGGTGTGAACGAGGACACGATGCCGGGCGAGCTGGGCAACATCATTGCCGGCCGGGTAGCCAACCTGTTCGACTTCCACGGACCCAACTACATCGTCGACGCCGCCTGTGCCTCCGCTATGGCCGCTATGAGCTCTGCCATCGAGGGGCTGGAGGAGTACGACTACGACGCCGTGATAGCGGGCGGAATCGACGCCAACATGAGTGCGTCTACCTTCATCAAGTTCTGCAAGATCGGCGCGCTGTCCGCCACCGGTACCCGCCCGTATGCCGAGGGAGCCGACGGATTCGTGATGGGGGAGGGTGCCGCCGTCTTCCTTCTCAAGCGGTTGGAGGACGCCGAGAGTGACGGTGATGTGATCCACGCCGTCGTCAGAGGCTTCGGTGGTTCGAGCGACGGGCGGGGCAAGGGGATCACGGCGCCAAACCCGATTGGCCAGCAACTAGCAGTCAGACGCGCCTGGACCCATGCCGGTGTGGATCCGGCAACGGTCGGCCTCATCGAGGGCCACGGCACTTCGACTCGGGTTGGTGATGTGGTCGAGCTCGAGAGCCTCAACCAGGTGTTTGGGGAGTTCGATCTGACGGCCAAGTCGGTGCCGCTCGGGTCGGTCAAGTCCAACATCGGACACCTCAAAGCCGGCGCCGGTGCGGCCGGAATCCTCAAGGCAGTGCTGGCCCTGCGGGACAAAGTGATTCCGCCCAGCCTCAACTTCGAGCGGCCGAATCCGAATGCCGACTGGGAGAACTCGCCCTTCTATGTCTCGACCGAGCTGGCTCCCTGGGAGACAAACGGCAAGGAAGTCCGCCGCGCCGGGGCCAGCGCCTTTGGGTTCGGCGGCACCAATTTCCACGCCGTCCTCGAGGAGTACGTTCCGGGGCGCATCCGGCGAGAGCCGAGAGCTCGCACTGCCGAGAAGCTCCCGCTTCAATCGGCTCGAGTGACGGTCGCCCCCAAGCCTCCGCTGCGGGGGGCTCTCGTCGTCGGAGGGACGGACACGAACGAGATCCGGCATCGGCTGGAAGACATTCGGCAGGTGGCGCTGACAGGACAGGCCCCGCCCGTTGGGCCGCCGACGGAGGCAGCGCTCCGCTCAGAGGTTCGGATCGCGATCGACTACGGCGACGCGGCCGAATTGGCTGCCAAGGCCGCGAAGGCTCTCGTTGCTCTTGAAGCGGGCCAACCGGCGATGTGGAAGGCACTCAGCAATCAGGGAGTGTTCCTGGGGAGCGGTCAAGCCCCTCTGGTTGCCTTTCTCTATACCGGGCAGGGTTCGCAGTACGTGAACATGATGCGCGATCTTCGGAGTGAAGACCCGATCGTCGACGAGGTATTTGACCAGGCCGACCGGGTGATGACGCCTCTCCTCGACGGCAAGCCGTTGACCCAATACATCTTCGTGGATTCGGATGATCCCGCGGCGGTAGCCGCCGCCGAGATGGACTTGCTGCAGACCGAGATCACTCAGCCTGCGGTGCTTGCAACCGATGCAGCCCTCACCGGGATGCTTGCCTCGTACGGGATTCAGCCGGACATGGTGATGGGGCATTCGCTTGGAGAGTACGGGGCACTAGTGGCGGCCGGGGCCATGCCGTTCGAGCAGGCGTTAGAAGCGGTGAGCGCCCGCGGCCGCGAGATGGCATCGCTGACCGTCGAGGACGGCGGCAAAATGACGGCTGTTTTCGGGCCCCTGTCGGAGATCCGGCGCATCGTCGATGAGACCGACGGCTACGTGGTGGTGGCCAACAACAACTCGAACAATCAGGCGGTTGTCGGTGGTGCCTCAGCAGCGGTTGAAGCGGCCGGTCTCGCGATGCTCGAGGCCGGGATGCAGGTGATACCGCTCCCGGTAAGCCACGCATTCCACACGGAGATCGTGGCCCCCGCCTCAGAGCCTTTGCGTGAGGTGCTGGGCCGTCTCGACCTGCGGACTCCGGAGATGCCGGTCGTCGCCAACCTGTCCGGGGACTTCTATCCGTCCGGGCCGAACGTCGTACCGGCAATGATCGACATCCTCGGCCGTCAGGTGGCCTCGCCGGTCCAGTTCGTCGATGGCCTGCGGACCCTGTACGAAGCCGGTGCGCGCGTCTTCCTGGAAGTGGGGCCCAAGAAAGCCCTGGCCGGGTTCGTGGATGATGTGCTGGGGGAATACGACGACGTGGTGGCGCTCTACAGCAACCATCCCAAGCCGGGAGGGCCGGTTTCGTTCAACCAGGCCCTATGTGGACTGTACGCAGCCGGGCTGGGGGTGGGGCTGGCTCCTGAACCAGTGGCAGCGCCGTCGCAGCCCGAGCCGGAGGTGGGCCAGACGGCGGCGTCGGCCTCGGCCGATACGTTGCAGGAGCTGGGCCGCCTGTTCGCAGACTTCCTCGAGAAGGGCTACGAGGTGTATCGCGGCACCGCAGAGGCCGGCCGACCCGACTCCGACCCGGCGCCGGTCGGGGATGAGCCGGTGGTGATCACCGGGGCCGCCCTGGGCTTGCCCGGCACACCTCGCGTGTTCGACGACGACAACCTCGAGCGCATTCTCGATGGCCAGGTTCTGGTCGACGCCATTCCGATGCGCTTCCGGAACGAAATGGCCGACAAGTCCATCACTCGCCTGGTCAAAGGCGAGGGTGGTGCGTCGTTCGAGACCATCGACAGTGTTGCCGATGTGATCAAGCTGGCAGGTCGCAAGGGTGAGTTCGATCTGGCCGAGCAGTTTGGCTACCCGGAGGACCGGGTCGCCGCCCTCGACATCGTGACCCAGCTGGCGATGGGGGCCGGGCTCGATGCGCTGCGCGACGCCGGCATCCCGCTGGTGCTCAAGTACAAGACGACGACCACGGGCTCGCAACTGCCAGATCGCTGGATGCTGCCCGACCAACTTCGCGACGGCACCGCCATCATCTTCGCCTCGGCCTTTCCGGGGGCCGACGCCCTGATGGACGAATTGGATCGCTTCTATCACGACCGCGAGCGCCGGACCCGGTTGGAAGACCTTCAGGCTCTGAGACGCAAGGCAGAAGGACTACACGACAACGGGATGGTCGAGGAACTGGAGCACAACATCCACGAGTTGGAGCACCATCTCGAGTCGGAGCCTTACCAGTTCGACCGCCGATTCCTGTTCCGGGCGTTGTCGATGGGGCACTCTCAGTTCGCCGAGTACATCGGCGCTCGCGGGCCCAACACTCAGATCAACTCGGCATGTGCCTCAACCACCCAGGGGGTGGCACTGGCTGAGGATTGGATCCGTGCCGGCCGATGTGAGAGAGCGATCATCATCTCCGCCGACGACGTAACCAGTGACACGCTGCTGGGTTGGGTGGGTTCGGGCTTCCTGGCGTCCGGGGCGGCGGCCACCGACGAGGTGGTGGAGGACGCAGTGATCCCGTTCGATCGTCGTCGCCACGGGCTGGTGCTCGGCATGGGTGCGGCCGCCATTGTGGTCGAACGAGCCGACGTGGCCCGGGCGCGGGGGATCTCTCCGATTTGTGAGGTCTTGAGCACAGTGACTGCCAACAGTGCTTTCCATGGAACGCGTTTGGATGTGGATCACATTCGCCACGTGATGGACAGGGTCGTCGGGCAAGCTGAGCGGCGCTGGGGGATCGATCGGCTCAACATCGCCGACCGAACCGTGTTCGTTTCGCACGAGACCTATACACCGGCGCGAGGCGGAAGCGCTCAGGCAGAGGTTGACGCACTTCGCTTCACGTTCGGCGAGAAGGCCGATGACGTAGTGGTCGCAAACACCAAGGGGTTCACCGGGCACGCGATGGGAACCGGCATTGAGGACGTCGTTGCGATCAAGGCCCTTGAGACCGGCATTGTCCCTCCCGTGCCCAATCTGAAAGAGCCGGACCCCGATCTTGGATTCCTCAACCTCTCCGTCGGTGGCACCTATCCGGTCGAGTACGCACTCCGCCTCGGGGCCGGTTTCGGTTCGCAAGTGAGCCTGTCCCTCATCAGGCGGGTGGCACCGCCCACCGGTCGCCGGGCCGAGCCTCACCAACTCGGATATCAATATCGGGTCTTCGATCAGCCCCGGTTCAAGGCCTGGCTGCAACAGCTGAGCGGCCATACCGCCCCCGAACTAGAGGTCGACCGCAGAACCCTGAGGCTGGTTCAGAAGAGTCCGGCTTCGCCGGAGCCTTCGGCTGTCAGCTTTCAGCCTTCAGCCAGAACAGAACCGGCTTCGCCGGAGCCTTCGGCTGTCGGCTTTCAGCCTTCAGCCAGAACAGAGTCGGCTGCGCCGGAGACCACAGCGGACAGCGGACAGGTGACAGTGGACAGCGAGGAGCCTGCGGTGGTGGGTTCTGAGTCGGGTGTCGGGGAACCGGTGACCAGCGCTGTCGAGGACAGTGTTCTTTCTGTTGTTGCTGTGCAGACGGGGTATCCGGTTGAGATGTTGGAGTTGGATTTGGATTTGGAGGCGGATCTGGGGATTGACACGGTGAAGCAGGCGGAGACGT
>JBPCTX010000278.1:0-5536 GCA_051011455.1 Acidimicrobiia bacterium
AGTGGATACACCCGGTGGGGTGCTGATGTTCAGATCGGTGGGGGCCGAACCTGCGCTCACCGTCTTCGAGGTGGCGGCCCACGCCGACCACAATTAGCGGCGCGGGCAAAGGGTTAGTTCGGATTCACGTCTTCCGTTGCAGGGCCGTCCGGAACGGGTGCAGGGACGCCCGGAAGAGTCCGCTGGTGAGGAACGGGTCTCCCTCCATGAACTGACTTGCGTCCTCCTCGGACTGGACTTCGAGGATAACGATGGCGGGTCCGATCCCATCCTGACTGCGACCAGCCATGACCACGGTGCCTTCGGCAACGCCGGCGGACAGGTAAGCGAAGTGTTCGGCAGAGATCAGCTCGTCATCCTCCGTCCAGGCGGTCAGGTCGGTTGCCAACTCAGGCCGGTCTCCGGCCAGGAAGACGTATAGGTACTGCTGGGTGTCGGGCCCGACCATCTCCGCAGGCTAGGCGGGAGAAGGGATGCCACCCATGGAAGCTGCTCGCAAAGTCGCGAACTCTGGGCCTACCGGCCAGTGAGAAATCTGACCCCCGCGCGCACTGGTACCCTCGCGCCATGGCAGAAATCGAGATCGGTATTGGCAAGTCCGGTCGTCAAGCGTACGGCTTCGACGACATCGCAATCGTTCCGTCGCGGCGTACCCGCGACCCGGAGGACATCGACCTGACCTGGGAGATCGATGCCTATTCGTTCGACCTTCCTCTCATGGGATCAGCAATGGACTCGGGGGTCAGTCCGGCCACTGCCGCTGAGATCGGCCGGCTGGGAGGCCTGGCCGTCCTGAATCTGGAGGGTCTGTGGACCCGCTACGAGGACCCGGATGTCCAACTCGAGGAGATTGCCTCCCTTCCCGCCGAGAAGGCCACCAGGCGCATGCAGGAGATCTACCAGGAACCGATCAAGCCTGAGCTGATCGGCCGCCGGATCACCGAAATGCGCGAGGCCAACATCATCACCGCCGCCAGTCTCACCCCGCAGCGGGTGGAGCAGTTCGCCGGGCTCACGGTGGAGGCCGGGCTCCACATGCTCGTTATCCAGGGCACGGTGGTCTCAGCCGAGCATGTCTCCAGCCGGACCGAGCCGCTCAACCTCAAGGAGTTCATCCGCAATTTCGACCTTCCGGTCATCGTCGGCGGCGTTGCCTCCTACTCGACCGCTCTTCATCTGATGCGAACCGGGGCGGTTGGAGTACTGGTGGGTGTCGGCCCCGGCGCGGCCTGCACCACCCGCGGCGTTCTTGGTATCGGGGTTCCGCAAGCCACCGCCATCGCCGACGCGGCCGGAGCCCGTATGCGTCACCTCGATGAAACAGGGCGGTATGTGCATGTGATCGCCGACGGTGGGATGCGACGCGGTGGCGACATTGCCAAGGCGATCGCCTGTGGGGCCGACGCGGTGATGATTGGTTCTCCGCTGGCCTCGGCGCAGGAGTCGCCCGGCCGCGGAGTGCACTGGGGGATGGCGACGTTCCATCCGACCTTGCCGCGGGGAGCGCGGGTTGAGGTCGGGACTCTCGGGAGCCTGGAAGAGATACTGGTGGGCCCGGCTTATGAGAACGACGGCCGCCGCAACCTGTTCGGAGGGCTGCGGGTGTCGATGGCCACCACGGGATACGAAACGATCAAGGACTTCCAGAAGGCTGAGGTAATGATTGCTCCCGCCCTGCAGACGGAGGGTAAGGCGCTACAGAAGGCGCAGCGGGTGGGAATGGCCTGATGCCAGCCGGCTCAGCAGACGATTTTGACCGGGTGCTGGTCGTCGACTTCGGCGCCCAGTACGCCCAACTCATCGCCCGCCGGGTCCGCGAGGCGCATGTGTTCTCGGAGATAATCTCGCGTGACACGACGGCCGCCGAGGCTGCCAGCCACAACCCGACGGCGGTCATTCTCTCGGGAGGGCCCGCCTCGGTGTACGCGGACAACGCCTACGACATCGATCCCGGGTTCTTCGAGCTGGGAGTCCCGGTGCTGGGTATCTGCTACGGCCATCAGATATTGGCCCACGGGCTGGGCGGTGTCGTCGATCGCCGTGAGTCGGGGGAGTACGGGAAAGCCGAGATGGAGTCGACAGACGAGCCCTCGTTGCTCCTGGCAGAGCTACCCGAGCGGCAGACGGTATGGATGAGCCATGGCGACGCGGTCGTCAAAGCCCCACCCGGCTTCACAGTTACCGCCAACACTCCGGGCTCCCCGGTGGCTGCGATGGAAGACCCGTCCCGGAACTTCTACGGTGTTCAGTTCCATCCCGAGGTAGCTCACACTCCTCGCGGCCAGGAGATCCTCAAGCACTTCCTCTACGAGGGGGCCGGTGCCCGGCCTACCTGGACGCACATGTCGATCATCGAAAGGGCGGTTGATCACATCCGGGAACAGGTGGGGGACCGCAAGGTCATTTGCGGGCTGTCGGGCGGTGTCGACTCGGCGGTGGCCGCGGCCCTCGTCCACAAAGCGGTGGGGGATCAGCTGACCTGCGTCTTCATCGATCACGGTCTATTGCGGTACGGCGAGGCCGAGCAGGTCGTGGAAACCTTCGACCGCTCCTTCCACATGAATCTGATCCACGTCGATGCGGCGGAGAGGTTTGTGTCGGCTTTGGAGGGGGTCACGGATCCCGAACGCAAGCGGATGATCATCGGCGAGACCTTCATCCGGGTGTTCGAGGAGGTGGCGGCCGATCTGGAGGATGTCGACTTCCTCGTTCAAGGCACGCTCTACCCCGACATCATCGAGTCCGGAACCAAGGACGCCGCCAAGATCAAGAGCCACCACAACGTGGGTGGTCTCCCCGACGACATGCAGTTCGAATTGGTCGAGCCGCTGCGGGATTTGTTCAAGGATGAGGTGAGATCGGTCGGTGAAGAGCTGGGCCTCCCGGACGAGATCGTATGGCGCCAGCCATTCCCGGGGCCCGGCCTAGCGATCCGGATCATCGGCGAGGTCACCGAGGAACGCCTGGCCATTCTGCGGGCGGCCGACCACATCATCAGCGAGGAGGTCCGGCGAGCCGGTCTCTATAAGGAGCTGTGGCAGTCCTTCGGAGTTCTAGCCGGTATCCGCACCGTTGGAGTCCAGGGCGATGAGCGCACGTATGCTCATCCGCTGATCCTGCGGGCTGTCACCTCCGATGACGCCATGACCGCCGACTGGGCCCGCCTGCCTTACGAGGTCCTGGAGCGGATCTCGTCACGAGTCATCAACGAGGTCGACGGTATCAACCGCGTCACCTACGACATCTCCTCAAAACCGCCCGCCACGATTGAGTGGGAATAGGGAACGCCTTCGCCGTTCCCGTTGCCGCTACCCGTTGCCCGTCACTGATGCCGGATGCCGAAACGGCAATAGGCAGTAAGCAGTAAGCAGTAAGCAGTAAGCCAGCAGGTGGTGGGAACCGCGCTCTGGCTGATAGCTGAAGGCTGACAGCTGATTGCTGGAAGCCTCAAGCTCACGGTTTTCCTGGTCGATATCGGTATCTAGTCCCCCTGACGAATGGCGAGGCCCGTGGACTGGGATCAAGACGACGAATTGCAGGCGATCTTCCGCACTGAAATGGAGGAGAGGGTTCCTCCTTTGATTGAGGGCGCTCAGGCGATGATCGACGGCGCCCTTACTGCCGAACTGACCGAGCGGTGCGCCCGCGAGGCCCACACGATCAAGGGGACTGCCAAGGTCATGGGCTTCCAGGTGATCGGCGACGCCGGCGGCCGACTCGAGAGCGACTGGAAAGAGATCCAGGACCACAATCTGGATCCCACAGCCCAATTGGGACGCCGCTTCCTCGCCGTCAGTCGCGCCCTTCTGCCCGCCATCGACTCCGATCCCGAGCAGGGGAGCCCCGATTTGTCGGGTGCTCTGACAGCGCTGATTCGGGGCGAGGAGCCGCCGCCACCCTCTGCTCCCGTCGAACCGGTAGAAGAGGACCCCGTCGCTCCGCCCAACGTGATCACACTCGACCAGGACACCCCGGCGCCAGAGGACGAGCCGGCGTCGCCGGCCGATTCAGCCGATGGACCATCTCTCATCGTGATCGACGGAGCCAAGGGCGAGTCGGGTCCGATCAACCCCAACGTGGGGAACCTGGGCGGCTTGCTGGCAACCACCGAAACCCTTGCCTCCGGAGAAACCACCGGAGTTGACACCGCCAAGCTCTACCGCTTGATCAACCGCGTTGCGGAACTGCGCCTGGACGCCGAGGCGCTCGGCGGCACCGTAGAGGCCCTTCGCATGGCCGCCACATCCAGTCCACGCGAGGTTGCCTCTCTTGCTTCTCGCTGGGAGGCGGCGGTGGTCGACATCAACGAGGCGGTCTCGGAAATCCAGCAACAGGCAGTGACGCTGGTGGCTGTTCCCATCTCTACCGTCACCGGCACCGTCCCCGGCCTGGTGCGATTTCTGGCCAAGAAGACCGGGCGCGAAGTTCGACTCGAAATTGTGGATGACGACATTGAGGTCGACCTGCAGATCCTCGAGAACCTCGCCGACGCCTTCCGCAACCTCATAGTCAACGCCATCGAGCACGGCATCGAGAACCCCGAGGAGAGGGCAGCTGCCGGGAAGTCGGCAACAGGCACGCTTTCAATCAGCGCCTCGGTCGAGGACGGCCGACTCAGCCTGGCAGTGAGCGACGACGGTCGCGGGATGGACTGGGCTGCACTCCGGGCTGTGGCAGCCGACTCCAACCTCGTCGAACCGGGAACCGAGATCTCCGAGAAGGAATTGCGGGTCCTGCTGTTCGAAACCGGGATAAGTACGTCGCCCGCCCACAGCGAGTTGAGCGGCAGCGGGCAGGGATTCAACAACGTCGCCAAGCTGGTTCGCGACATGCGGGGCTCGGTGCGCTTGCAGACCGAGCCAGGGGCCGGAACCACCGTCACCATCACAGTTCCTGCCTTCCAGAGTTTGCAGCGGGCCCTGATCGTCGAGGCAGCCGGACGCCGCTGGGGACTGGCCGAGCTGGCCGTTCTCGACCGCTTTTCCATTCTCGATGCCGACCGTGTGACCGTAGCGGGCAGTCAAGAGGTCGTGTGGGGGGACGGAATGCTCCCGATCGGTTCCTTCGCCGTCGCAGCCGGGTTGCAGGACGCCGAAGCCCATCGCGATGTCGTGGTGGTCGCAACCCAGGCGGGACCGGCCGCGCTGGCCGTTACTTCCATCATGGGTGTCCGTGAGGTGGCCACCAAGAGTCTTGGCCCGCTTGTTTCCGGAACCGACCTCATCACCGGCGCCGCCCTGCTGGGCGGGGGCGAACTTGCCCTGATGCTGGACGCCAATGCTCTAGGCGAAGCGAGCCGCCAGTCCCGCGGCGGAGTTGTACCGGACAAGCTTCCCCGCGTTCTGGTCGTCGACGACTCACCCGGTGTTCGCCAGATCGTGGCTGGAGCCCTCGCCGCCGGCGGGTTCGACGCGGTGGTGGCGGGATCGGCAGAGGAAGCGCTCGAGATTGTTGCAGGTCAGAACGTCGACGCGATTGTTGTCGACTATTCCATGCCGGGGTCAGACGGGATCGCATTGGTTGAGGGGGTGAGGGC
>JBPCTX010000279.1:0-11388 GCA_051011455.1 Acidimicrobiia bacterium
GCGGACAGCGGACAGCGGACAGCGGACAGCGGACAAACCAAAAAATGCAAAGCGGACAGCGGACAAACAGAAAGCGGACAACGGACAGCGGACAGCGGACAGCGGACAGCGGACAGCGGACAGCGGACAGCGGACAGCGGACAGCGGACAGCGGACAGCGAACAGCGAAGGCTCGCGCCAAGGGCGTCCGAGCTTCTTTCACCCCTCCCGTGGAGCGAAGCGGAGCCGGAGGGGGTCAACCCTGCGGGTTGCTAGGGGGAGGGCTGAAAGCGCGTTCCCGTGCTCCAGCTCACAGCGTCACCCCTCAAGGTGGAGACCCATCCCGGCCTCGCTTCGCTTGGCCACCCATCCCTGAGGGAAGGGAAAAGTGGGTGCAACGGGCTTAGAAACCAACCCAGCTGGTCTCGTCCAGGGTCCCCAGGTCCGAGCCGGCCACTCCGAGATCCGAAACCGTGAAGACGGTCCCGCCAATCACAACGGAGCGCCGACTCTGGCCCGCCCAGGCATTGTCGGGGCTAGAGGAGTGCACGATCGTCCCGAGCTCCTGGATCCCCCGGTCCGGGTCCAGCTCCAGGCCGATGGCACCGACGAAGTAGTCGTCCTTGCCGCTCCGCTCGTCCCAACCCCAGCGCTGCACGGGAATGACGGCCGTTCCCGTCGCCTCCCAGTAGAGGAAAGCGCGGTGATCGAACTCGACGTCGCTGTGGCTGTCCTTCATCGTGTACTGGTGGATCCGCTCCGGGTTCTCCAGATCGGAGACATCGAAGATCGAAACCTGAGTGCCCAGCGTCCACCCTTCTTCGGTGGCGTCCTGGCCCACTCCCAGCAGCAGCCCGTCGCCGAGCGGATGCAGATAGGCCGAGTACCCGAGAATCTTGAGCTCACCCATCACAGTCGGGTTGGTCGGGTCGGAGAGGTCGATTGTGTAGAGCGGATCGGTCTGGCGGAAGGTGACGACGTAGCCGACGTCACCCATGAAACGAACCGAGAAGATCCGCTCGCCTTTGCCGAGACCGCCAACGGCTCCGACCACTTCCAACTCACCGCCGTTCTCACCCAGCACCGTCACGAAGCTTTCGGAGGCCCGGTCGCCCCGACCCCACCAGGGAGCCTGGTCGGTGGTGGCCACCTGCAGGTAGCCGTTGTGCTCGGACATCGAGAACTGATTGAGCAGGAACCCATTCACCTTCCCGCTGGCCCGGTAGACGGTCGTGGTCGGGTCGGAGATGTCGAACTTGTGAATCTCCGTGTACTCACCCGACACTCTGGCGTCGATCTCGGACTCGGACAGCTCGTTCCAATCCACCCACTGACGGCTGGCAATGTAGAGGCTGTCGGTGGAGGCATAGACCGTGTCACCTTCGGCCAGCACGCCGACTGCGTCCGGCTCCAGACCTTCGGACAGGTCGACGGTCACGACCGTCAGCATCCCGAGTCCGGCGAACTCCTGGGGCCGATAGGCGTCCTGGCAGTCGATGAGCAGGCCATCGCGGGTGGAGCCGTCGGCCTCTTCGAGCACGTAGTACGGAATCCAGTTCTCGAGAGTCGAATCGTCGATGATGGCCCGGTTGGCGTTCTTAGCCTTGATCTCGGCCAGCAGCCCACCGCCCTGCGGGTACTCCCACTGGAACCCCGTGGGGTGAGCTCGCACCACAATGCGAGCCACATCACCGGTCATACGGGCACTCAGATAGCCGCCGTCCAAATAGAGGGTGCGGACCAGCTCGATCTCGGTGGGATCACTCACATCGATCTCGGTGAGTACCGACACCGGGCTGCTGTAGTAGTAGTCGTCGGTGGGGACAGCCATCCCGCGGCCCGGGAGACCGATGTCTGGCACTCCGCCGCCGTATTGGCTGGACAACACGATGATGCGGTCCCCCGCCAGCAGGATCTCTCCCCAGCCGTTCTCCAGCCAAAGCTGATCGGCGATGGTGGGTTCCCCGGTCACATCGATGACGTACAGGGTTCCGTTTGAGATGGCATAAATGAAGTCGCCGTCGGTCTTGACGATGTCGGGCTCATCAACTCCGGCCTCTTGAACGTTGGTCGTCGAGTAGTCGACGCCCGCCTGCCGGTTGCCGCCGGCGGAGTCGCCGGCGGAGGTGGGCATCGCCCCGTCGGCCTCCATCAACATGACATCGTCCCCGAACCACACCGGCCCGTACCAACCGTCCTGCAGCCCGTAGGCGGTAACGATTCGCTTGGCCTCGGTCTTGACGTGGGTCAGGTAGTCCTCGCACGCATCGAAAGCCACCAGGCCTTCCGCGAAGGCCGGAACACCGGTCCCCACCCCGATCGGTGCGCAAGCGGTCAAAAGGACTGCAAATGCTGCAAACAGTGCACGTTTCATGTTGATACCCCGGTTGTGTTCTGTCGTCTCCGCCCTCTGACGACCACTCCCCGCGTTCAGGTTCCCATGTCGCCATTCGATTTCTCGGCCTTGACCCCCAGGCAAGTGGCCTCAATGGCCGACAAATCGAGTGCTGCCGCCAAAACCCAAGCGGTGGGACCAGCAACGTGTTGGGAACTGCCCGCTGTGGGCTGTGAGCTGTCAGCTGTCAGCTGCCCGCTACGCCAGCAGCAACCCCTCCGCCTCCAGGGCGGCTCGCAGCGTCTCTGCCTCTCCGGGGCGGACGGAGAGTGTGAGGATGCCACCGCCGCCGTAGGTGGCGTGGCGGAGTTGGAGGTCGCGCACGTCGACCTGGCTGCGTTCGAGGGCGTGGCCCACCTTGGCCAGCTCTCCCGGCTGGTCGGCGAGGGCCACCGCCACTCCCACCGAAGGTGGAGCCATCCCCCGACGGATCTCGCTGGCGGCCGCCAGGGTCTGGCCGACTGAATCTGCCTCCCCACCACGCACGGCATCGGCCCAGCGGTGGAGACGGGCGGCGTAAGCCTCGATAACCGCCGCCAGCGGGTCACCGTTTCTCACCAGTAGCTCAGCCCACAACTCGGGGCTCGAGGCTGCTACCCGGGTGAGATCGCGGAAGGACCCGGAGGCCAGCCCCAATCCGGCGGGGTGTTCGGTCGCTTCTCCCACCAGGGCGGCCGCCAGCACTTGCGGGAGATGGCTGATCATCGCCACCGCGTCGTCGTGCTCGGCCGCCGTCATGCGCACCGGATTGGCACCCACCGATCCCACGATCTCCTCCATCCGGGTCAGATCATCCGCATCGGTGTGATCGGTGATCAACACCCAGACGGCACCTCTGAACAGTGAGGGGGACGCAGCCGCCGGACCGGACACCTCCCGACCTGCCATCGGGTGACCGGAGACAAAGTGGTCGAGTCCACGAGCCGCTTCGATGATCCCGGCTTTCACGCCGGCCACATCGGTGACCAGTGCGGCGGTGTCGAGCCCATCGAGAAGCGGAGGCACCGACGAAGGAGGTCCGGCCAAAACGATGAGGTCGGCCCCGGCGGCCGCCTCATCCGGGCTCGCCGACAAGTTCTCGAAGGCGGCCAGGTCGGCCACCAACTCACGAACGGCAGGATCAGGGTCCCATCCCGAGGTGCTCCAACCGGCCTCGGCCAGGCCGAGGGCAACGGAGGTTCCGATGAGCCCCGTCCCGATGACGGCGACCCGACCGGTCAAATGCTCACTCCTACCGCGTTGCCGATCTTGCGCAGCTCGTCCATGAGCTCCGCAAAGTCGTCGGGCAGCAGCGCCTGGGCGCCGTCCACTTTGGCCGTCTCCGGTGCCTGGTGAACGTCGATCAGTAGGCCGTCGGCACCGATTGCGACCGCGGCCTTGGCCAGCGGCCCCACCAGGTAGCGATGCCCACCCGAGTGGGACGGGTCGACGATCACGGGCAAGTGCGACAACCGCTTCACCACCGCTACCGCCGAGATATCGAGGGTGTTGCGGGTGGAAGGCTCGTAGGTGCGAATGCCCCGTTCACACATGATGATCTCGTGATTTCCCTCTTTGTAGATGTACTCGGCTGCGTTCAGCCACTCATCCACGGTGGCAGTGAATCCCCGCTTCAACAGCACCGGCTTGTCCTGTCGGCCGATCTCTCGCAGCAAGGTGAAGTTGGCCATGTTGCGCGTCCCCACCCGGATCAGGTCGGCGTACTCGGAGACCAGCTCAACGTCGCGCGGATCCAGGACCTCGGCGATGAAAGGCATACCGAGCAGCTCGCGAGCCTCCTTCAGGTATTGAAGACCCTCCTCCCCCAGCCCCTGAAATGAGTAGGGCGATGAACGGGGCTTGAAGGCGTCGCCGCGCAAGATGACGGCGCCGGACTTGTGAACGGCTTCGGCAGATGCCATCAACTGCTCTCGGCTCTCCACCGCGCACGGTCCGGCCATCATGGCGAAGTGGCCGCCACCCACAAGCACCCCGCCCACGTTGATGACCGAGTCATCTTCCTGAAATTCGCGTGACACGAATTTGAACTCTTTGAGAACCGGAACCGCCCGCTCCACGCCGCTCATGGCCTCCCACGGCAGCTGCTGAATCAGCCCGCGGTCCCCCACCGCACCGATAACGGTGCGCCGCTGACCCTGCGAGACATGGGCGTCTGCCCCAATCTCGCGGAGCCGATCGACGACCGCCTGAATCTGCTCAGCGGACGCATCAAGCGCCATAACGATGATCATCCACGGAAGCCTACGGCTGCTATCGGCTTTCGGCTACCGGCCATCGGCCATCAGCCATCGGCCATCGGCCATCAGCCATCGGCCAGAAGGGATAGTCAGCCCCTCGAACGGACCCACGCGGATAGTGGTTCCTCTAGGCCTGGCGCCCTCGGCGCCGGCCTTAGATCAGCCCGGGTTCCGGCGGCAGCACTCACATTTCTCCGCCCTTGGCACGCGTCGGCCATGGCGCGGCGGAGAAATGTGAATGGAAACACTGCTTGCAATTGCAAGCAGTCTTGAGTACAATTGCAAACGTATGAAAGACCAGGTCACGGAACTCGGAGAGTTCATACGAGCACAGCGGGAGCGGAGCGCCATCTCCGTTCGGCACCTGGCGGACCGGGCAGGGATCTCGAATCCCTACCTAAGCCAGATCGAACGAGGACTGCGCAAGCCGTCGGCGGAGATTCTGAAAGGAATCGCCAAGGGGCTTTCCATCTCGGCCGAGACGCTCTACGTCAGGGCCGGATTGCTCGAACACCCCAACGGCACCCCGTCGGTGGTTGAAGCGATCGATGATGATCCTGCGCTGACGACCCGTCAGCGCCAGGC
This sequence comes from Acidimicrobiia bacterium, assembly GCA_051011455.1. Taxonomy (GTDB): domain Bacteria; phylum Actinomycetota; class Acidimicrobiia; order Spongiisociales; family SHLN01; genus SHLN01. The sequence goes on from JBPCTX010000279.1 coordinate 5,197, forward strand.
GCTGCTCGAGATCTACCGAAGTTTCCTGGACCAGAACGACGATACGTAGGAGGACCTCACCATGGTCACGACCAAAGACGGCATGAGTGTCGCATACGCCCTCATCGGAGCACCGGTGTGGGCTGCCAAGAAAGTCACCGAGATGACGACCGACATCGGCGATGCCACACGTCGCGAGTACGACGTGTGGGTCAAGGAGGGCGAGGAGCTGGCCAAGAAGCTCAGCGATCGCAAGATGGTCGAAGAGATCAGCGAGCGCGTTGACCTCGACCAGATCCAGGATCAGGTTGAGAAGCTGCGCGATCAGCTCGAAGGCGTACTCGGCAACTGGCGCGAGAGCTTCCGGGCCGAGAAGCCCGCTGACAAGCCTGCCGCCAAGAAGCCGGCCGCCAAGAAGCCCGCTGCCAAGAAGACTGCCCCGGCCAAGAAGCCCGCAGCCAAGAAGCCGGCCACCAAGAAGCCCGCCGCCAAGAAGCCGACCACAGCCGCCAAGAAGTAACAACAAGCAGAACGTGAAAAGGAGCGCCTCCGGGCGCTCCTTTTTGCGTGGTGAGAGCGCTTCCTTCCCCTCGAGGGAAGGTGGCAGCGGCCCGCAGGGCCGATGACGGATGGGGGGGTTGGGGGAGTTCTCAAACAGCAGTTGTGAAGCAACTGCATAGCAACCCGAAGGGTTGCCCCCCACCCCGACTCCGCCTGCGGCGGAGCCACCCCGCCCTCAAGGGCGGGGAAGGCTCAGGGCTGTGGACTCAGTGGCTGACGGCGGGCGGGAGTTCCTTGGCGTGGTCGACCCAGCGCTTGACCATTACTTCGGTGGGGAGGCGACGAACCAGACGCTTCTTGGAGTTGACCTGGGTCATCTTGCCCAGCAGCGAAGCGGGGTTGCGATTGCGAAGTTCCTTGCAGGTCTCGACACCGGCGGCCTCGAGCAGATCTGAGTACTCCTCGCCGATCCCCTTGACGCGCATCAGGTCGGCCCGGTTTACCCAGTCGAGGATCTGGCGCTCGGTCAGTCCGGTCCTTCCGGACAGCTCACGGCGACCGCTGCGAGTGCCGGCCCGCTTCAGAAGTTTTTCTGTGGTGCGGACACCTGACTTGCGAAGGGTTCGGGCATCTGCCCGCCTCATGCCGTCGATCGTGTCGATTGAACCCACGCCTTTTCCTTTCGTCTCCCCGGAGGCAATTTAGCAACGACTCATCAAGCCGCGCCAAATCGCGAAATGACTGAGGTGATGTCGGTGGGCACCTTGATCCGTCTCGGGGCGCGATCATCGCCCCGAACCTCGGTGACCCACTCCGGGTGGGCGAGGGCTATGTCGAGCGGAGGAAGGTCCCGGCTCATGAATCGGTCCCATTGGCTTCGATCGACCAGCATCGGATATCCGGACTCATATCGGTAGACGGGGAGCGTCACTCCCCCGGCATGCTCGACCATCAAAGCCTGAAAGTGATCCTCAGTCACCCCGGGCTGGTTGGCGAGTGTCACGAACGCCGGGCGGTGGATGCGTTCTCGCGACAGATGGTCGAGGCCGGCTCGCATCGAAGACCCGATGCCTTCCTCCCAGTCGTAGTTGATTATGACCACGGCCGAACCGAGATCAGCTGCCTCGAGGATCTCTTCTGCCTTCCACCCCAGAACCACCACCAGCGGATCCACCCACGCGGAGATTCGCTCTACCAGCAGCTCCAGCAACGGGCGGCCCTCGACGTCGATCAGTTGCACCGGTTGCCCAAGTGACTCGGATGATCCGGCCGCCAACAGGATCCCGGCCGCGGTGCTCACAAGCGCCCCATCAACACGTCGACTAGCTGGTCTTGCAGGAACGACAGGAACCCGAGAGTGATGCGGGCGGGATCCTCTTCGTCGGTCTCCTCCCAGCCTGGTTCGGTGATTCCGAGCCGGGCCGCCAGCGCCAGGCGGGCGTCCCCCAGCACGGTGAGCCAGGCCTCGGCCTCATCGGGCGTGAGCACCGCCTGGTCGGCCTCGAGGGCGGCCGTGAACCCGGCACGTTCGGACGCGCGAGCCTCTGCCAGTTGAGATCCCGAGTACTCGGCCATCTCCGACTGTGCCTCGGCGTCGTCTGGGTAGGCCTCAACGTGCAAGCGGGCGTAGGCAGGATCGTCGGGTTGGGAGTCGACGTCTTCGAGCAGCATCGGAAGGCCGAGCAAGAAGTCTCGCTCGACGGCCGAGAGCCGGACGGCTATCCCGTCTCGATGGGGCTTGAAGGGTCGCCTCACGACTGCTCGATTGTGGCCCAGAGGCCGTAGTGGTGAAGCCGATGACAGTCCAGTTCGGCCTTCTCACGCGGTGCCGTCACCACCACCGACTTGCCGTCGTGGTGTACCTCCAGCATCTTGCGGGTGGCAACTGCCTCGGTGAAGCCGAACAACTTGCGGAACACGTACACGACATAGGACATGAGGTTGACCGGATCGTCCCAGACGATGACGTTCCAACCTCTAGTGGTGAGGTCGGCTTCGTCTATCGACGGTTCTTCGACCTCGACTGGAGCGGTGGTCATGACGGGGTCACGGCCGAATCGCGTCGCTGATTCAGGAAGTCCTCAAAGTCGGCTCTGGCTACCCGCCACTCGCGCCCGAATTTGACCGCCGGCATGCCCCCGTTGCGCAACATGCGAGTCACCACAAACGCCGAGACGTCCATGTACTCACAAATATCCGCCACCGAGAGCCAGTCTTTCGACAGCTCAACCCTGATCCGCTCCATGGCCATGAGGGTATGGTACGTCTCCGACCACGGCAAGAGGATGGGCATGGACGACGTGCACGCACCGTTGATCGAAGACCTCACCCGCAGGCGCGGAGTGGTCCTTCTGCTGGGAGCCGCCGACACCGGGAAGACCACTTTCGCCCGCCAACTGCTCGGAGCCGCCATCGCCGCCGGCAAGCGTGCCGCCTTCGTGGATGCCGACATCAGTGAGTCCACTGTCGGACCTCCCACCTGCGTTGGTCTCAAGTGGGTCAACGACCCCACCGACCTGGATCACCTGGCCCGGGCCGATCGCCTCCAGTTCGTCGGGTCGATCAAGACCGGCGGACTCGTGCTCCAACAGGTGGTAGCGACTGCCGCACTGGTCGACCAGGCCCGCTCTGAAGTCGACCTGGTGGTGGTGGACACCTCGGACGCGGTGTCGGGCGTGACCGGCCAAACCCTCAAGTACCACAAGACGGAGCTGACCCGGCCCGAGGTGATCGTGGCGTTTCAACGCGGGGAGGAACTGGCTCCGATCGTCGGGATGCTCCGGCGGTTCTTTGGCGCCGACGTTGAAGAGGCGCCGGTGTCGCCGCGCATCGTCTCGGCCACCCCTCATGAACGCAGCGCCGACCGGGCCAAGCACTTCGCCGCCGAACTCGCCCCTCCCCTGCAGGCATGGCGAGTCCGCTCGACGGTGTTCGCACCCACGCTCCCTGCCGGCCTCGACCCCGCCCGGTTGGACGACATGCTGGTGGGTTTGCAGGACGGCACCGGAGCCACACTCGGATTGGGCGTCCTCAGTGAGGAAGAGGGCATCCTGCGGGTTCTCACCAACCACGGTGAGGGCATGCGCGGGCTGCGCCTCGGTTCCATGCGCATCGACCTCGACACCTTTGCGGTCACACCTGTCCGGCTGCGGGAAGTGATGTTCGGGCTTTAGAAACTCGTCCCACGCCCACGTCCCGGCCGAGCTCGAGTTGCGAAGCAACCCGAAGGGTTGCCAGCAACCTCGCTAGGAACGCCGTAGGCGTTCCCGCGCAAGAGCCCGAGTAACTTCGGTGATTCCTGAGCTTCGCACTTCCCCAAACGAGGTCCAGGAATCACCTTGGCTTCTCGGGCCCTTACCTAGCGGAAGCTACCCAAATGAGGCAGGCGAATCAAGGTGGGAAAAACCCCTGTCTCTGGGGGGATTCGTACCAATCGAGTGCATCTAACTGCTGTTAGATGAGCATATTGACCGGCGCGGGATGTAGGTTATCCACTTATCCACAGCAATCCACAGGGGGTTGTGCACAACCCCCTGTAGACAAGTTTCTTAGGGGTTTTTTCGCGTGTGCAACCTGTTGAAAACACAACCGACAGACCTCACCGATGCGACTCGCGAGCGGGAGCGCTGGGCAGTAAGCAGTAAGCAGTAAGCAGCAAGCAGCAAGCAGCAAGCAGCAAGCAAGAACTAGGCGAGAGACGCGTTCTGGCTGATAGCTGAAAGCCGATGGCCGACGGCCGGCTGGAGTTACGAAGTAACTCCTACGCCGGGCCAATCCCCGAGTACAGCTCAAGCAACCGATCTGCGGTTGCCTCCCATGAGAAGCGCTCGGAGTGCCGGACCGCACCCTTGGAGAAACGAGCGGCAACCTCAGCGTCGCCGATGATGGAGTCGATCGCGGCTGCCCACCGGCTCGGATCGGAACCGTCGATCAGGCTGCCGCTCTGCTCATCGGCCACCGCGTACGCCAACCCGCCGACATTGGCTGCCACCACCGGTAGCCCCGAGGCCTGGGCCTCCACGGCGACCAGCCCAAAGGACTCTGTGCGCGACGGCATCAGCAGCACGTCGCAGGCACGGTAGAAGTCGGCCAGAACCTCGTGGGTCTCCGGTGGCCGAAACACCACCTCGTTCTCCAGTCCCCGCTGGGCGGCCAGTTGACGGAGGTGAGCCATCTCGGCGTCACCGTCCGGACCGCTCGGCCCCCCGACGATGACAAGACGAGCCAGCGGATGCTGCTGCCTGAGCTCGGCCAGAGTCTCAATGGCAACATCGACGCCCTTGAGCGGCTGGATCCGCCCGACGAACAGCAGCAGCGGGCCGAACTCAATCCCGAGCCGGTCGCGAGCCTGGCTCCTGGAGCCGGGCAGGAAGACGCTGTGATCGACGCCGGGTGGGGAGATGCAAATGGATTCGGGCTCGGTTCCATAGTGACCGACCAGGTCCTCGAACTCGAACGGTGTCGACGCGATTACGCAGTCGGCAAACTCGATCACCTCTTGCTCGGTCGCAATCCGCCGCAGACTGTCCGGGGCCCGGCTCCGTATGCGGTTCGCCTCCTTGATGCGGCCCAGGGTGTGGAACGAGTGGGCCAGCCCAATCTCGAGCTGCTGCTTGACTATCACGCCGGCCCACCCAGACAGCCAGTAGTGAGAGTGGACGACGTCATAGTCGGCCCGGTTGGCCCCGGCCCACTTGGTGACGCCCAGGGCAAACTCCTGCACGCTGTCCGCGAGGGCTGCCGTTGGGAGAGGCTCCTCTGGCCCGGCAGTGATGTGCACGACCTTGTAGTTCTCGGCCACCACCACATCCTCGGGCTGAGCCGGGTCGGTGCGCCGGGTGAAGACTTCAACCTCGATGCCGCGAGCTGCCATGGTGCGAGCGAGCCGATCGATGTAGACGTTCATACCGCCGGCGTCGCCGATCCCGGGCTGGGCCAGGGGCGTCGTGTGCATCGACAGGTAGGCGACCCGTCGGATCATGTCTGTCCTTCCAGAACGAATAGCGGCCGGGGCTCGGCGCCGAGACGCAACTTATAGGCCTCGTCTCCTTTGAGGAAGTCGAAGAGAACCACGCCGTCGTCGATCACCGATTCAAAGAGCTTCCACAGCAGGACCATCCCCGGCGAGGAAGCGGCAGCAGCCGGGTCGTAGGCGGAGTTGTAGAGGTAGAAGGCCCGCTCGTCCTGGAACCCGATGGAGGCGGCCACGGGTGCTCCGCCGGCGCCGGCCAGGATGTCGACCCGCGCTTCGGGCAAGGCTGCCAGGTCACGGAAGAAGCCCTCGCGCTCTCGCGTCATGAACTTGCCTTTCCTTCCTTCCGCCAAGCGATGCAAATCCACGAACGCCCCGACCGGGTCTGGTGTTCCCGCCAACAGGCGCGGCGGCCCGAGCGCTTCGTCGAAGCGCCGATGCTTACGCCGCATCTCGTGACGCTCCTTCTTGCTGAGTCCGGCCAGGAAGTCGTCGAACGATGCCGGGAGATCGATCCGGAACGCAGCCTCATGCGGCACCGCGCCGGCGGCCTCGGTGGCCGAGGCCAAATCTCCGGCCGCCTCGGCCGGAAGTGAGTCAAACCGGTAGCGACTCCCGGGCGGCCGGCTCTCCAAATACTGAGCCAGCAAGGCTCCGGCCCCCTCGCCGAGAGGAGAGTGGTAGTCGGTGAGATCCTCATCTCCGAGCAGGCTGATTGTCCCGTCGGGCCGGTGCCACAT
>JBPCTX010000280.1:0-19853 GCA_051011455.1 Acidimicrobiia bacterium
GAGGAGAAGTCATGACAAGCGTGTTCTCACGGCGGAGAATCGTCACGTTGCTGGTGGCATTGGTCACCCTCACTGCCCTGCTTGCAGGTCCAGCTCAGGCCAAGTTCAAGTCCAAGCGCGAACTGACTGTGATGAGCCAGAACCTATATCTGGGCGCGAGTTTGGCGCCGGCGATCGAGCTGGCTTTCCATCCATCGCCAACCGCGGAGCAGTTCGTCACCGCGGTCGCCACCATCTACGGGGAGGCCTTGTCTACGGACTTCCCCGCGCGTTCGAAGGCGATAGCTGCGGAGATCGCCGCTACCCGTCCTGACATCATCGGCTTACAAGAGGTTTCGAACTGGACAGTGCTAGCCGGGCCGGGGACCCCGGTCGGCTTTGTTCCACCGGTTCCGAGCCTTGACTTCCTGACGATTCTGATGGGGGACCTGGCAGTTGCCGGGTTGGACTACTCCGTGGCAGCGGTCTCTCATAACGCCAGCCTCGGGCCATTCCCCTTGGCGCTCTGCGATGTGACTAATCCGTTTGCTTGCCTTGTCCACTTCCAGGATCGCGATGTGATCCTGGTATCGAATGACACGCCCGGTTTGGCGGTCAGTAACAGTGCGAGTGGCCGATATAGCGCCCAGGTAGTGCTCGATCTCTTAGGGCAAGAACTGTCCTTCGACCGGGGATGGGCCTTCATCGACGGGACGTTCGAGGGCAAGAAGTTCCGCTTCTTGAACACGCACCTCGAGACTGAGGACTTCGCGGCAGTTCAGGAGACCCAGGCGGCAGAGTTCCTGGCCGGCCCGGCCGATGCGCCGGGAGCGGTAATCGCGGTAGGTGACTTCAACTCCGCCGCCGATGGGACCTCGACAGCCTCCTACGGGATGCTGACCTCGTCTTTCGACGATGCGTGGAGGGCGAATCGGCAGGCACCAGGCTTCACCTGCTGTCAGGCGAGCGATCTTGCCAACAAGAAATCGGAGTTGAGCTCGCGAATCGACCTGGTTCTCACCCGTGACGTGGCCCGCTCGTGGCCGGCTCACCTGGTCCTCAACAAGAGGTTCCAGAAGCAGTCCGCGCCGTTCTGGGCCTCGGATCACGCCGGCGTGCTTGCCGTCATCCAGATCGGGTAGTTCCCAACTTGAACTGAAGCCGGGCTCCTAGCCGGTGCTAGCTTCGCGGTATGAGCGTGATGCGGGATGCGCTGCTGTGGGCCTCCAAGAATGAGACGCTGAAGACCCACGTCCCCCGCTGGGGATTCGTCAAGCGGGCACTGCGGCAATTCATGCCCGGCGAGCGGCTGGAGGATGCACTGGATACCGCCGCCGACCTGGCCAGTCGGGGCGTGACCGGCATGTTCACCAAGTTGGGCGAGAACTTGACTGACGTTGCCCAGGCCGATGAGGTGGTCGAGCACTACCTGGACGCATACGACCGCATCGCGGCCCGGGGGTTGGACGCCGAGATCTCGGTCAAGCCAACCCAACTGGGACTCGACCTGGATTTCGAGCATGCCGCCCGGAGTCTCGAGACCCTGGCTGCCAGGGCTGAGGAGAAGGGCAACTGGCTGTGGGTGGACATGGAGTCCAGCGAATATGTCGAACCCACCCTCGAGCTCTACAAGCGGGCCAAGTCCAAACACTTCCCGGTGGGGATCTGCCTGCAGGCCTACCTGCATAGGACGCCGCAGGACATTGTCGACTTGATCCCGCTTCGGCCCGGAATTCGACTAGTCAAGGGCGCCTACAAGGAGCCGGCCGAGATTGCCTTCACCAAGCGCAGCGACATCGATGAGGCCTTCTTCCGCGTCGGCGCTGATCTGCTGGCCGCCACCAGCGACGGCGTGAGGCTTGGCCTCGGCACCCACGATGTCACGCTGCTGGATCGGCTCGAGGTGGTGGCCAAGGCCGTCGGAATCGCCAAGGACGGATACGAGATCCAGATGCTCTACGGAATCCGCATGGAGGACCAGTATCGCTACGCCACCGACGGCTATCGCATGCGAGACCTGACCGCGTACGGCGAGCAGTGGTATCCGTGGTACGTGCGCCGCCTGGCCGAGCGGCCGGCCAACCTCACTTTCGTCGCCCGCAACCTCTTCGCCCGGCCCTAGGTCACTGCCCGATTGGGGGCGGCGTAGGCTTCGTCAGGCGATTGGAGGCATATGAACTATTCGCTCCAGGTCGACCCCGATACTGGTGAACGGTATCTGGCCGTCGCTGCTCGCGGCCAGAACTTGCTCAAGGATCCGCTGCTCAACAAAGGGACGGCGTTCACGCGGGAGGAGCGCGACGCGTTCGGTCTGCGCGGGCTGTTGCCCGATCACGTCAGCACCATCGAAGACCAGCTCGACCGGGCCAAGACCCAGATCGAATCCAAGCCCGAAGACCTCCAGAAGAGCATCTACTTGAGCGGTCTTCAGGACCGGAACGAGACGCTGTTCTACCGATTCCTCATCGAGAACCTCGAGGAGACCGTTCCCATCGTCTACACCCCTGTCGTGGCCGAGGCCTGCGCGCACTGGAGCAAGATCTTCCGCCGGGCTCGCGGCGTATATGTGACCCCAAAGGATCGGGGGCAGATCACGGACTTGCTTCGGAGCCGACCCACCCGCCATCCGTCGGTGATTGTTGTCACCGACAATGAGCGGATCCTGGGCATCGGCGATCAGGGCGCCGGCGGGATGGGCATCCCCATTGGCAAGCTGGCTCTGTACACGGCCGGGGCCGGCATCCACCCGGGAAACACCCTCCCGGTCTCATTGGATGTAGGTACCAACAACCAGGATCTGCTCCACGATCCCCTCTATTTGGGACTCCACGAACCGCGTCTACGGGGCGATGAGTACTGGTCCCTGATCGACGAGTTTGTGGAAGCTGTGGTTGAAGTCTTCCCGGACAGCTTGCTGCAGTGGGAGGACTTCGGGAACAAGACCAGTTTCAGAAATCTCGATCGCTATCGCGACCGACTCGCCTCCTTCAACGACGACATCGAGGGCACCGCCGCCCTCACAGTCGGCGGTCTGCTGGTGGCGATGCGCGAGCACAACACCACCTGGGCCGAACAGCGGATCGTCATCGCCGGGGCCGGCTCAGCCGGTATCGGACTGGCCAGGACTATCTCGGCCGCCATGCGGGAGTCGGGTCTCACCGATGATGAGGCTCGCTGCCGCATCTTCCTGGTCGACAGCAAGAGCCTGGTTCACGACTCCCGTACCGACATCACCGATACCAAGCGCGAGTGGGCGATCCCCGACGAGTTGCTTGCCGGGTGGGGCGTGGCGGGCTCACCGGCGCTGCACGAGGTGGTGAGGCATGTGAAGCCGAGTGTTCTGATCGGCCTATCGGGTCGAGGAGGCTTGTTCACCAAGGAGATGATCAGGGAGATGGCCGCTGCGGTGGAACGTCCGGTCATCATGCCGATGTCCAACCCAACGGACTGCACCGAGGTGATCCCCGCCGATGCCCTCGACTGGACCGATGGACGGGCCGTGGTGGCGACCGGCAGCCCATTTGAGCCGGTTGAGTACAACGGGTACCCGCGGTTCATCGGTCAAGCCAACAACATGTATATCTTCCCGGCGATGGGACTCGGCACGCTGGCGACCCGGGCCCAGCGGATCACCGACGGGATGTTCCTGGCGTCGGCCACGGCGCTGGCGGCCAGCGTGAGCCCGGCGGTGGCGGCCGGCGGCTCGCTTTTCCCGCCCATCACTGATGTGCGGTCCGTTTCCCGGTCGGTGGCGGTAGCGGTTGGGGAGCAGGCGATTCGGGAGGGAGTCGCCGCCGAACAGCCCGACGTGGCCAGCAAGGTCGACGACATGATCTGGTGGCCGGAATACCTGCCCTACCGGCCGGTCGGTGGCGACGGCTAGGTCGCTTCGCCTTCCGGAGCGGCCACAGGCGTGAACTCTGCGTAGTCGTCCTCGGGGGGCGGCGCCGAGAGTTCCTCCTCGTCGGTGACTTCGTGCAGCCAAACTGTCCGTTGCGGGAACGGGATCTCGATCCCTTCCTCGTCGAAGGCTTCCTTCAGGCGCCGCCTGATCTCGCGGGCGGTGGCGAACTGCTCTCCAGGCTCGACCTTGACCGCTAGTCGTATAGCGATGGCGTCGGCCCCGAAGTTCTCAACTCCCCAGATCTCGGGCTCCTCGAGAATCGTGGCGTTGGGGAGCGACTCGGCCCAGACCTCGTCGGCGCTTTGCTTGATCACCGTCATGGCGTGGTTGATGTTGGTGTCGTAGGCGACCTCGATGTCGAGAACTGCCCGGGCCCACTGCTGCGACTTGTTAGCGACCCTGAGGATCTCGCCGTTTGGAACATGCCACAGCGTTCCATGTACGTCCCGGATCTGCGTCGTTCGCAGGCTGACCACTTCCACGACGCCTGCCGCGGAACCGACGTCGACTATGTCGCCGACGCCGAACTGATCTTCGATCAACATGAAGATCCCGGACAGAAAGTCCTTGACCAGGCTCTGCGCCCCGAAACCGAAAGCGATGCCGATCACGCCGGCACTGGCGATCAGCGGTCCCAGGTTCACGTCGAACTCTCCCAGCGCCATGAACGCGGCCACGGTGTAGATGACGATGGCGGCAATCGAGGTGAGGACGCTCCCGAGGGTCTCGGTACGGCGGCGGCTCCGCTCGGCTTGAATCGCCGATCGCTCGGCCTTGCGAAGGGCTAGTTCTCGCAGGGCCTCGAGGCGGTGCGGGCTGCCCTGACCGGAGTCAACGGCCTTGGGCTCGGCCGCCTTCTCGGCCTGACTTTCGATGACCCGGGCGATCGACCGGTTGATCACCCCCCGGACGATGCGCGTGATGATCCAGGCAGCCAGGAGGATGAGCAGCGCCTTGGAAGGACCCACCAGGAAGTCGGCCACCTCGGCGATGGTCTCGCTCTCGAGGCGGTCGTAGACCTGTTCGCAAAGAAACCCGGGGTCGGGACCGCAAGCATCCTCGAGCCCGGCACCCACAATCAAGATCGGAAATCCGGTCATCTTCGGCACGATAGGGAGCCAACCCCCATTTCCAGAGGACCTGGTCCCAAGCCCCTCGCGCGGAGCGGGAGGGGAAAGGGGTGGGGTGAGAGCGCGTTCCTGTGTTCCGTCCAGTTGCCCGTTGCCAGTTCCCCGTTCACGGGCTCCGGGTCACGGACTACGGGCAACGGGTAACGGGCCACCGGCAACGGGTATCACCAGCGCCACCCCGTCCAGGGCTAACTCCTTGACGCCATCGCAATCACGCCTGACCCGATGTTCTATCAAGCGCGGCGGCGTCGGGGAAGGTAGGGGTTGCCGTGGACGGAGCGGCACTCGGTGAAGTGGGTGTCAGGGTGCTCTCGGGCTGAGAACTCTGATCCCACGACCGGAGCCGGTTTGCTTTCTTCATGCTGCGAGGTAGTCGGTAACTCGGGCGACGGCCCGGCGGGCCTGGACGCTGTCGTCGATCTCGGGCTGGGTGTCGACGTCGGAAACGGTGCCATCGGGCAGCGAGGTGACGGAGGCCAGACGCACCCCGGACTCGGCCAGGACACCGGCGGCGGCGGTGACCTCGGGTGTGTCCGGGCCGCAGACCACCTCGCCGCACACCACCAGGCTGGATGTGCCGGCCGGGGTGGAGGGCTGTTCCTGCGGAGGCCGGACCGCCACTCCACTCCGACCGAGCCGGTCCTCCCACACCGACCATCCGGCTCCCTGGCGCCAGGCATCGGGGTCGTAGGAGTTGATCGCCCGCACCGACGGGAAGCTGGCGGCTGCCAGCCAGCTGGCGAGCACCGTCGGTTCCATCGAGCTTCCTCCGGGCTGGAGGGCACGCCACAGCAGTCCCCGTATCGGCTGGCCATTCACCGTGACTCCCGATCCGTGCCACTCGACCTCGACATCGGCGAGCTCGCCGGGGTCGAGTTGGCACGTGGGCACGTGGGCGTACATCAGGCTCATGGCCACCAGCTGGGCCAACAGGTCGGACGGCGAGGCGATGATGACCACCCCCGGTTGGGCGGTGGCCTCGCCGACGCGGGTGCGGCGGGTCCTGGCAGCAGTTCCGGCCGCGGCCTCGGTTGAAAAGCGCAGCCCGGAAGGGGTGTGGCGCCCGGCCGGGAGGGCAGCCGGCAGCTCGCCCCACCGCTTGCCCCTCACGCGGTCGAGTAGCGCATAGCGACTCGCCCCCGGTCCGCGTTCTTGCTGCCGGGCGCCACGAATCGCACCTCCGACGATGCTTCCTGCGCCGGCACCGAACAGCTTGGAGCCGGGCGCCGGCAGCAGGGCCGCATCGCCGTTTAGAACGGGCAACGTCGGGTGATAGCCAGAGCGGGCTCGATTCGCCCCGAACCATGACATGTCCGACCTCCCGTGTTAGCTGTCCCCAAAGTAAGGGTGGCGTCTATTTGAGGTGTCTCGGCGGGCGAAGGGGCAGGCCAGGACCTTGCGGCCATCACTGTGGGCGTTGGAGTCACCACAATGCGTCGAAGGGACGCTGGCGGGTTGACCCGTTCATGGTTAGCGTGGAGCGGGTGAGCCTCCAGATTCGTCTTCTGGGGGGCTTGCTCATTGAGAGCAACGGGCGCATCTTTCCCAGGATTGCCTCGCGCCCAGGCCGATCGCTCTTTGCCTATCTGGTGCTCAACCGGGATCGCCAAATCGCCCGCGACCACCTTGCCGGGTTGTTCTGGCCCGACATGCCCGATAGTCAGGCCCGTCGCCGGCTCAGTCAGGCGCTCTGGCACATTCAGACTCTCTTGGCTGAGGAAGGTGCCGGAGGCTCGTATCTGTTGACCTCTCCCGGGACGGTCCGGTTCAACCCGGCCTCCGACTACTGGCTCGATGTGGAGGAGTTTGAGACGGCCACCGATTCCCTCAAGCAAGGAGGGCCCGGCGCCGACCCCGCCCGGCTGGCCGAAGCGATGAATCTGTACCGGGGTGACCTCCTGACCGGTTTCTACGATGAGTGGGTTCAGGTCGACCAGCAGCGCCTTCGGCACCGCTACTTCCAAGCGCTAGCCCACATCGCCAACCTTCACAAGAGCCGGGGCGAGTTCGAACAGGCGCTGGTCTACGCCCGTCGTCTCGCTCTGCTCGATCCGCTGCGAGAGGATGCCCACCGTGATGTGATGCGCCTTTGTCTCCTGGCCGGGCGGGCCAATGAAGCTCTTCTGCAATACGAGGTCTGCTACTCGGCTCTGGCCGATGAGCTAGGTGCCGAGCCGGAAGCGGCCACGACCGAGCTATTCGAGTCGATTGCCGCCCAGCGGCGGGAGGGCCGGCGCCCATTTGTGCCCGCTCCCCGGTCTCCGCTGTTCGATCCCGGGGTTCCGGTTGCGATGGTGGGCAGAGAGCACCTGCGGGCCGAGGCGGTCGCCGCCATCGAATCTGCACTGGCCGGCAGCGGAGGTGTGGTTCTGGTTGAAGGCGAGCCCGGGGTGGGCAAGACGCGGCTCCTGGAAGGCATGGCAGACGACGCCAACTGGCGCGGCTTCAACGTTCTGTGGGGTGAGGCTCCTGACGACGAAGTGGCCGGATCATTTCATCCGCTGGCCTCAGCTCTGGAAGGGGCACTGTCGCCAATCAGGTCCGAGCAGCTTCGGGCCCAGGTGGGCGAGCTTTGGCTGGGAGTCCTGTCCCGCCTACTGCCGACCCTGCGGGACTGGCTTCCTGATATCGCGCCGGTCGCCTCCCTGGAGCCCTCTGAGGAAGCGGGCCGCATGCGCGAGGCGATCACTCGCAGTGTCACCGGCCTCGCCCGCGTCACTCCTCAGCTGCTGATCCTCGACGATTTCCAATGGGCCGATGACGACACCATTGCCGCGGTCAGTCACCTGGCGGGAGCGCTGGCGCAAGCCCCGATCGTGGTGTGCGTCGCTTATCGATCCCAGGATGCCCGACGGCGCCCGGTGCTGTGGGATGCGGTGCGGGAGTTGGACGCAACCCCCCGCAGCCGGCGGCTGCCGGTGGAGGCGCTCTCTCCTGTCGAGACCGACGAGTTGATCCGGGTCAGTTCGGCGACCCAGGGGACTCCGGACCTGGTGGAGCGCATCCATTCTGAGACCGGGGGGAACCCGCTCTTTGTTCTGGAGACTCTCCGGGCTATTCACGAGCACAACCTGGCGGTTGCCGCGACCGAGATAGACGGCTTCCCCGGAGACTTCCCGGTTCCGGCCACAGTTCAGGACCTCATCTCGCGCCGGTTGGAGACCCTGGCAGCTGCCGATCGCGCTGTGCTCGACCTCTTCGCGGTGGCCGGGCTGGAGTCTGATCCCTCCGTACTGGTCTCGGTCCTGGATCGCCCGCGACCTGAGGTGTTCGAGAGCCTCGACCTCCTGGTAAGACGAGGGATCTTGTTCGAGCGCGGGAGTCGATATCGGTTCCGACACGAGCAGGTGCGGCGGGTGGTCAACTCCGACCTGGCCAGCGAACGAGCCGCCGAATTGCACGGAGCGATCGCCGAATCTCTCATCGAGAGGGATCCCGACGCCCCGGAGCCGATTGCTCACCACCTGTCGGCAGCCGGACGTCACTCCTCGGCTGCTCCCTATGCGGTGTTGTCGGCCGAGCGGGCAACTGAGGTGCAGGCCTACGCGGCAGCCGCCTCCCACTATCGAGTCGCCGTTGAAGCCGGCGACGCATCGATGAGGACCCTGCTGGCCTTTGAATCAGTGCTGGATGTGCTGGGGCGGCGCTCGGAGCAGGCTGTGGTGATCGACGACCTGCTCGCGGCCGGGAGGACGGGCGAGCCGACCAGCGAGGCGAAGAGGCGACACGCCTGGTACCTCGCCCACACCGATGACTTCGATGAAGCCGCCTCGGCAGGCGCTGAAGCCCTTGAGGCCGACGAGAGCGCCGATGACCGCGAGGGGATGGCCGATGACCTGATGGTGCTGGGAATGGCCGCACTGTGGTCCGGCGAGCCCGCCCAGGCGGTCGGTCACCTGGAGCAGGCGGTTCCGCTCTCTTCGTCGGCCGTGCAACAGGCTCGATCCCGCCGCGCGCTCGGTACGGCCCTCAGTGCGGTTCAAGAGTACGAGCAAGCCGATGAAGAGGCCCGCACCGCTCTCGAACTGTTCGGTGCCGCCGGTGATCCCCGCGGTGAAGCCGAGGCTCTTGGTTTGCTGGGGATCATCACGATGGAACGCGGTCGGGCAGCCGATGCGGTCGCTTTCTACGAACGGGCGATTGATTTGTGCCGCCAGATCGGATATCGGCACGGCGAGGCCGTCAACACCGCCAACCAGGGGAACGCTCTCTGGTATGCCGGGAGGATCTCGGAAGCTCTCGATGCCTTCGCGGCTGCCGTCGACATGTTCGGGTCGATGGGCAATCGCCGCGGCCGGGCGATGGTGCAGGCCAACGCGGCCTCGATTCATCATTCAGTGGTTGGAGACGACGCCACCGCCGCGGCCTATTGCCGTTCCGCTCTTGGCTACTTCACGGAGGTTGGGAATGAGGACGGTGCTGCCCAGGTGCAATGCAATCTGGCCGACATTGCCCGCCGGGCCGGTGATTTGCCAACCGCGGCTTCCCACATTCGCCTGGGGTTGGCCTCGGTGCAAAGGGCCGGGAACCGGTGGCTGGAAGTCCAGCTCCTCTACTCACAAGCGCAGCTGCTGATGGCCGGGAACACGTTTGGGGAGGCCGAAGCGACTGCCGGGGCCGCCCTCGAGTTGTGCCGTGAGTTCGGCTTGGCCGACTTCGAAAGCGGCTTGATTTCGATGGCCGGCTTGGCCCGCATGGAGCTTGGAGACATCGACGGAGCGATCGCAGCCATGGACGAAGCAGTCGCCAAGTTGCAGTCAGGAAGCGACCAGGACTACCTGGTGCCTTATCGCCGGGGTGTCGTGCTCGAGGCGGCCGGCCGGATGACGGAGGCCGACCGGGCCTTCGCCCACGCCGAAAGTCTGTTGTCGAGCCGGATCGGCGGACTGCCGCCGGAGCAGCGTAGAACAGCACTGGCGATCCCGGATCACCAATCCATCCTCGAGGCGGCGGCGCGGCGCCGATCACGGATGATCGATGTCCGCCTGGCTCGCCGGGATGTCCCAACCGGTCGAACGCTGCGGGACGACGATCTGGTCGACGTGGCCTGGACGGTTGCCGATCCCACCGACGAGACGATCGGATCGGGTGCCGAACTGCGCCGGCATCGGCTCAGGCGTCTATTGGACGAAGCCCGGGCCCATCACGCCGCCCCCACCATCTCTGATCTGGCCGATGCCCTCGACGCCAGCGTGAGAACTATCCGGCGGGACCTGCAGGCGCTGCGTCAGGCGGGTGTCTCCGTCGAAACCCGGGGTACCCGCCAATCACAAGCATCCACCTGAGGTCGACCGAAGCGATCAGCCGGCGACTGTAGGAATTTGCGTTTCTGCCGAATCCCTCCTCGACGAAGGAAATCCTCGAGAGGAGGAGGCACCTATGAGACGTATAGCAACGTTTGCCCTGGCGCTGGTCGCGACGATGGCACTGTTTGCCCAATCCGCATTTGCTGCGGTGGTGAACATCCGCTGACTCGCGATCCTGCGTGGGGATCGGCTCGGAGCGGGGGCATTGCCCTCGCTTCGCCGCGTGGGTAGCGCGGTACCGTTCGATGGACACGACGGAAGGATCGGATCATGGCCAATGATCGGGCCTCGGCTGCTTTCTTCGACCTCGACCGCACTCTCATCAGCGGGTCCTCGCTCTACACGTTCGGGCATGTGGCCTGGCGCAACGGCATGGTTTCGACCGGTCAGCTCCTGCGGGACCTGCGCAGCGCGGTGGCTTTCCGCTTTTCGGGAAGCACCGACGACTCAGCCGCAGGCGTGCGAGACCGCGTGCTTGACGCCATTGAGGGGGTCTCGGTCGAAGAGTTGACTGAGCTTGGCGAGCAGATCATCCCCAAACTGGTGGACGATGTACGGCGCGAAGCGCAGGGATTCCTCGAGCTGCACCGCGAGGCCGGCCGCGACACCTACATGGTGACTGCATCGCCAATCGAGATTGTTCGCCACCTGGCAGAAGAGCTGGAGATGACGGGTGCAATCGCGACGGTCGCCGAGATCGTCGGCGGCCGCTACACGGGGGAGCTGTCGGAACCGTTCTGCTACGGATCCGGCAAGGCTCTCGCCATCGCCAAGCTGGCTGCCGAACGGGACTACGACCTGGCTCTGAGCTACAGCTACAGCGACTCGGTCAGCGACCTGCCCATGCTGGAGCTGGTTGGTCACCCCGTGGCGGTGAATCCCGACCGGGAACTGGAACGGATCGCCCGGGCTCGTAGCTGGCCCATCGTCGAGTTCAGCCGAACCGCCAAACGAGTAATCGGAACCACCACCGCCACCGCCGGCGCCCTCGGCCTGGCCACCGGCACCTACTTCCTAGGCCGCCGCCACGCGCGGTAGGGCAATAGCGGACAGCGGACAGCGGACAGCGGACAGTGGACAGTGGACAGCGAACTGCGAACGGCGAACGGCGAACAGCGAACGGCGAACGGCGAACGGCGAACGGCGAATAGCGAACAGTCAACGGTCAACGGTCGGCAACGAACAGCGGTCAGCAGCGAGCAGCGAACAGGGAACAGCGTCACATCTCCCCTCCCGCTTGCGGGAGTGGGCAACCCTTCGGGTTGCTGAGGGGAGGGGTGAGAGCGGTTCCCCTCCCGCTCGCGGGAGGGGATAGGGGGGGGGTGAAAGCGCGTTCCTGTGCTCTTTTTTGGGTTGGTTCCCAGCTCGAGGCGTTGCGTTGGTGGGCACCCACCCCCTACCCCTGACCCTTCGGGTCAGCGGCCGAACCCAGTTACGGCGCCAGGGCTCCTAGGCCCGCCGTCAAGACCACCGCCAGACCCAAGACCACTTGTTGGGCGCCGATGATCGGGGTGGCCGGGACGGCGCGGCGGACGAGGATCAGGTGAACGAGAGCGAGGGCAGCGATGGCGACCAGGCCTGGCATCGAGACCGCGTCTAGCCACCAGGCCAAACCCACCGCACCAACTGCGAGCAGCTGAAAGCCGTCACTCATCCAGCTGCTGAACGGCTGGTCCTTCCCCCTCCGCAGCTGAATCCGGACGAAGGTCACCGCCGCCACTGCTCGAGCTCCGGCGATGCACCACAGCCCGGCGGCAAGGCGATCCGGGCTTCCGCCGGCCAGCGCGATGACCGCCGCCACCGACGCCACGCCGACCGATCCGGCTAGCTCGGGGACCAGCCGCCTGCTTCGGCTCCGCACGTCGTACCAGAGCTCTAGGAGGGTGAAGGGGGCGGCCAGCAGGAGCGGCCACCAGAACGGATGCTCGGTCAGTGCGAAAGCGGCGATCACGACAACCGCCATGACGGCCATCTCCACACCGGCGACCCGCCGTGCCAAACGGGTGCGTGGGAGCGTGCGCTGCCTATGTCGATCGACGAGAACGATCCTCATTGGTGTTCGGATCAGGAACGACAGCAGGGCTGCCACTCCCAGCAGGACGCCCACCCCGCTGGGCTCGACTAACAGGCCCAAGAGCACGGGCTCCAGGGTGAGGCTCCAGCCGCCGTGCTCGGTCGGCAGCAGCACGGATCGAAGCGGTGGGGCGTCCTGGCTCGTCACGGGCGGAGCCTACGCCGCGGTGTCTAGGCGGCTAACGAAGTCCGTTGCCGCGGGCGAGACGCGTGAGGCCGACGAAGATCAACATAACGCCGGCGAAAAGGAGGATCGCAGCTGCCAGTGAGCCCGACATGCCGCTCGAGCTTTCCAGCGCGCCGGGACTGCCGGTACAGAACAGTGCGCGACCGCCCAGGCTGACGTTTTCACAACTGGCGGCGTCGAATCCGAGAAAGATCAGAAACCCGCCAAATCCCAATGCGAGGAAACCCGAAAGCATTGTTAGCCCTTCTTCCTTACTTCCACAATACGCTGTTTTCGCGTTCTCGGCTTGAGTGAGACGCTTCAGAGGGAGCCGAGGTTTCCGAAAGCCGAGGCGAGACCGTCTACGCTCGGAGCTGAATCTGGACAGGAGATGTTGCGGTGACGGCAGTGTTGGGGTTCGGCGGGTACGTTCCCGAGCGGGTAATGACCAATGACGACTGGGCGGCCCTGGTCGATACAACCGATGAGTGGATCACCACCCGCACCGGCATCAAGGAGCGCCGATTCGCCGCGGACGATGAGTCAACCCTCGACCTGGCGGAACAAGCCGGATTGGGGGCGATGAAGGATGCCGGACTTGGCCCCGACGACATTGACGAGATCATCGTCGCCACCGACACCCCGGAGGTCTACACGCCTGACACCGCCTCCTTGTTGCAGGACCGCCTCGGATGCCGCAACGTACCCACCTACGACCTGGGCGGCAGCGGTTGTGCCGGGTGGATCCAGGCCATCGACGTAGCGCGGGCCCGGATCGCCTTCGAGCCGAAGAAGGTGCTGG
Organism: Acidimicrobiia bacterium; assembly: GCA_051011455.1. Lineage (GTDB taxonomy): Bacteria > Actinomycetota > Acidimicrobiia > Spongiisociales > SHLN01 > SHLN01. The sequence continues at coordinate 13,361 of JBPCTX010000280.1, forward strand.
TGGTTGGGGTTGAGCTCATTTCCCGGCTGATCTCCTGGGAGGACCGGGCCACTTGCGTTCTATTCGGCGATGCCGCTGGAGGTGTCGTGTTGGGCCCCGGAGAGGGCAAGGCGCGATTGCTGGATGTGATCTCGGGCACCGACGGCAGCAAGGCGGACATTCTCACCCTCCAGACCGGCGGCACCCGGTACCCGTTCACCGTCGACTCAGCCGCCGCCGGTGATCACCAGCGCCTGGACATGAAAGGCAGCGAAGTGTTTCGGGAAGCGGTCCGCCGGATGAGTGCCGTCACCCTGGAGCTCTTGGAGCGCTTGGATCGTTCCCTGGAGGATGTGGCTCTGCTCATCCCGCACCAGGCCAACAAGCGAATCATTGACGCGGTCGGCCACAAGCTGGGGATTGCTGAGGACCGCGTCTTTATCAATGTGGATCGGTACGGCAACACCGGCTCGGCCACCGTTCCCCTCGGTCTGTGGGAGGCCCACGAGAAGGGCCGCATCAAGCCTGGTGACCTGGTCATGCTCACCGCCTTCGGGGCCGGATTCCACTGGGCCTCAGCGGCGATGCAGTTCTGAGGGAGATGCTGGTCGGCCCACGGCTGGTCGGCTCTAGCCGGCGGGGCGACCCGTTGCCTGCGCCCCGGTGACCCGACCCTCCGCCTACCGCGTCTACCTCTGGCTGGCTGGCGCATCCGGATTCTTCTTCTGGACCTGGGCCGCGCTGGGCGCCCTTTACCGCATCCGCGAGGTCGGGCTCAATCCGCTGCAGCTGGTCCTGGTGGGCACCGCTCTCGAGGTGAGTGCTTTCGTATTCGAGATCCCTACCGGGGTAGTTGCCGACACCATCAGTCGCCGGCTCTCCATCATCGTTGGGACTGCGATCATGGGAGCCGGATTCGTCCTCGAGGGAAGCGTTCCCCATCTGGGGGCTGTGCTGGCCGCTCAGGTCATCTGGGGCCTTGGCTTCACCTTCACGAGTGGAGCCACCGAAGCCTGGCTGGCCGATGAGCTGGGGGACGACGTGGCTACCACCCGGGCGCTGCTGAGAGGTACTCAGGTACGCCAGCTTGCCTCGCTGGCCGGGATCGGAGCCGCGGTCGCTCTGGCATCGGTCCATCTGCGGGTACCGCTGATCGTGGGTGGACTGGGCCTGCTGGCGACGGCCGCCGCTCTCAGCCTCTTCATGCCCGAGAACGGATTCCACCGCATTCCCAGCTCGGAGAGAGATACCTGGAGCGGCATGAGGGCCACCTTCGTTCATGGTGTCGGAGTGGTGCGGGGCCGGGGAGTGTTCATCGCCATCTTCGGTGCGGCGTTCTTCTTCGGAGCCTTCTCCGAGACGTTCGACCGGCTGTGGGAGGCGCTGATCCTGGCCGAGTTCGAGTTCCCCAGCTTCCCCGACTGGTCGGCGGTGGTCTGGTTCGGTGTCATCGACGCGGCTGCGATGCTCCTGTCGTTCCTAGTCGCCGGCTCCGTGCGCAAACGGATCGATGCAGGCGCGGTTGTCCACATCCCGTCTGCGCTTGCCCTCATCGCACTCGTGCTGAGCCTGACTGTGGCCGGGCTGGGCCTGACGGGCTTCTTCTTCGCGGCCGTCGGTCTGTACCAGGCGGCGGTGCTGTTGCGGGTGCTGCACGGGCCACTGCTGGCGGCCTGGTTGAACGAGCAACTCGAGTCACGCTCCCGGGCGACCGTGCTGTCGATGCACTCCCAAAGCGATGCGGCCGGTCAGATCGGCGGGGGGCCGGTGCTGGGGTGGGTGGCTACCAGCATCTCATTGGCAGTTGCCTTCGTGATCGCGAGTTTCCTGCTGCTACCCGCCGTGGCCCTCTACGGATGGGCTGCATTGCGAGAAGGGCGTGAGCGTCGAGCTCTCCCCCCTGAGTAGGCAAGCGGTCTACTTGGATCCGGGCAGAGGTGAACCTCTCGGTGGACGGCGGGCTGCGAACCTGTGGCGCCAATCCCGAGCACGGTCGGCCAGTCTTTCCACCGGCAGCATCGACACAAAAGCAACCCCGGTCAGCTGGTAAGGGAACAGGATCGCCATCAGCACCAGCACGCCTAGATGGAATCCCCAGGCCGCCACTACCCAGGCAGTTCGCCACCTTCCGCCCAGCAGCACTACCGGTGCGCCCAGTTCAACCGCCACGCTGGCGATGGCCAAAGGTGGGAACAGCCAGCCGAATTGGACCAGCCAGGCGCCGATGGGGGAGTGCACATCGCCCAGCAGGATCTTGCGGAGGTTGTCGTGTGCCACCTGGTTGCGCAGGACGTCTCCAGTCAGCCAGTCGAATCCACCGTTGCGCAGCTTGGCCAACCCGGCGATCACATAGGCGATGATCACCACCAGGGTCATCACCCGCAACGCCCAGCCATACCGGTGGGACGGCGAGTCACCGGTCGGTTGGGCTCGGCCAACCGCGTAGGCAGCATGAGCTGGACTGACCGCCAGGATGATCACATGCAGTACCAGCAGGTTCTCGGTGTGGAGCAACTGGCCCCACGAGTTGCCGTGCGTGGTCATCACCAGCAGCAGCAACGCAAACATCGGGGCCAGCACCCGGAATCGCCAACCCAACAAGAAGGCGAGCCCGATCACAAATGTGAGGGCACTTAGCACGGCTACCAGGTCTGGCGTGAGTGGTTGGTCGAGCCAGCCCAGCACCCCGACCGGGTCAAAGCGCCGCTCGGGGAGACGGGCAACGTCCAGCCAGTGGAACGATCGGATGGCAACGAACACCACTGCGTAAGACCCCACCAGAATCCGGGCGACGGCCAACCGGCGGGCCGGAGCTTCCTCGGATAGCCAGGCGCGACAGAGGGCCGTCATGACTCACACCGGGCGTGAACCGTGCGCTGCACCGGTTCCTCGTCGCCGTCGAAGTAGGCGACCACGTCGTAGGTCTCGGTAACGATCTCGATGGCCACAACCTCGGATGGTGCCTGGGCGAGGACCTCCCGACACAGGGCATCAGAGGTGCCGGCGCTGATCGCCTGGATAACGGTCCCTGCCGCCTGAATCACTTCGATGGTGCCTCCCACCACTCGGGGAGAAAGGGTGAGCCGCGTGTCGGCCGCGTCGTAGCCAACGGCAGAACTGACCGAGGTCTCGGCCGGCCGGGCCAGGCTGAACATCGGATAAGTCGAGAACGGGAAGCTGTCGTTGGCGGGCGATCGCACCACCGGGGCGGCCACCAGCAACACCAGGACGGCTCCAAACAGGCACCTGGCGCGGTTTTGCATGCATCCAGCGTAGATTGCGGGTCCGTGAAGGAGTACAAGAAGCAACGCTCGGTCGGCTACCGGGTCCGGCTGGGGGTAATCACCTGGCTGGCGGTTCTCATTGGGCTGCGCCTGTTGATTCTGCAGCCGGAACGCTGCGGCGATGCCAGTCACGAGGAAGTGACCGAGGCGGCCACCCTGGCCGTCAACTGGCTGGTGCGTAATCAGCATCCGGATGGGACCTGGCTCTACCGGTACGACGCCGAGGCCGGTGCCGACCTGGGCGGGTACAACATGAGTCGCCACGCCGGGGTCAGCTTCTCGCTCTACCAGGCCGCCGGGGCCGACATCCGGGGAGCCTGGGAGGCCGCCGAGCGCGGCTCCCGGTTCCTGGCCGGGCGCCTGATCCCGGCGGGGGATGGCGAGGCGGTGGATGTGGCAGCCGCCGAAGTACCGATTGGGCCTTCGGCTCTATGGGTCCTGGCACTCGGCGAGCGCCGCTTGCTCACGGGCGACGGCGAATATGACGAGACCCTGCGGGCGCTCGGCAGGTTCCTGGAGAGTCAGATCGAGCCGAACGGAGCCGTCTCGGAGCGCTGGGACAGATCCCAGGACCGCCTGGTGGAGGGTGCCTACTCGCCCTTCTTCACCGGCGAGGCCTACTTCGCCCTGGCCCGGCTGGAGCGGCTGTTCCCGGAGGAGGACTGGGATCGATCAGCCGATCGAGTCGGCCGCTACCTGGCCCTGGAGCGTGATGATGCCGAAGACCGGTTCCCGGCCGTCAGCGACCACTGGGCCGCATACGGGTTGGCCGAGACCGCCCACTGGCGGTCCCTGACCGACGCCGAAGCCGCCTATGCCGACACGCTGGCGGGAATCTTTGGTCCGCAGATCCGCTACGAGTCACAGCGCACCGAATCCTGGTATTCCCATCGCACCCGCGGTCGCCGGACACTGGGCGCTGGATTGGGAACCCTGGGCGAAGGGTCGACCGGGCTGTGGGTGCTGTCCCGCTTGGACGATCAGGTCTCCGATCTCGAAGAGGCGGCCGCCGAGCGCTCTCACTGTGTGACCGGGATGCTCATTGAGCGCCAGCAGAGCACGGTGCAGGCAAAGGACTTCGAAGACCCCTGGCAGGTTGCCGGTGCCTGGTTTCAGTTCGGGATCACCCAGATGGACGACCAGCAGCATGCGTTGTCGGCTCTGTTGCGTACCCTCCCAATTCTGGATGGTGAGGCATGAACGCCGCCATCGGCATTCTTCTCCTGCTCGCAAGCATCAACCCTCCCCGGCGGCGCTCAGAGCTGCCGGACGATCGGCACGTCGTACTGACCGGAGCCAGCCTGACTCTTGCCGCTTTGCTGGCGCTTGGCCTGGCCGGAGAGTGGCTGCTCGATTGGCTCGATGTCTCGCTGCCCACCTTCAACGTTGCCGTCGGTCTGGTCCTGGCGATCAGATCACTCGTCGACCTCCTCACCGGTCTCCCGCCGGGCGGAGAGGCTTTGCCGGGGCGGAGCGCCGCCCTGGTTCCCGTCTTCTTCCCGGTGCTATTCCGGCCAGAACTGGCGTTGGCAGCAGTGGCGGTGGGAGCCGACGCCGGCCCGGTCGTGCTACTGACCGGAGCGTTGGTGGCATTGGCGGCAGTGGTCGGTTGGCACACCCTCCCCGCCAACCACCGCATGGACCGGGCGGCCGGTGTGGTTTTCTCAGCCGGCTTGATGGTCCTCGCCATCGATCGACTCGTCGACGGCATCTTCACCCTGTGACGGCTGCGGGTGTTCTTCAACCGGCGCGGGCTGAGGCGAGCCGGCCAGTCGAGTCGGGTCATCCTCCAGGATGAACCACAACACCAGATAGACCAGCAGTCCAAAGCCGCCGATCAGGATCGAAAGAGCCCACACGGTGCGCACCAGCGTGGTGTCGATGTCGAAGTAGCGGGCAACGCCGGAGGCAACTCCACCGATCTTCTTGTCGATCGGGTCCTTGTACAGGGGGTTGTCGCGCCGGGCGGTGGGGGGCGATGAGTCGGTCATCTGATCTCCTTTGATTCATTTGATGATCAAATGATCCATCCCGGGGCGCACAAAGTCATCCCCCATTGGTGGGATTGAGTTGTCACACTCGCGGGCGATTGTCAGGGACTACTTGAAGCCGCTGTCGGTGCGGCTGAAAGCCTCTGAGGTGGTGCCTCCAACCTGGGTGATGGCGAAGATCGCAACTATCGCAATCAGGAGGAGCAGAAAGGCATACTCGACCATGGAGGCTCCGGCCTCGGCTGAGAAGTAGTTCTGAACTCGCGTCCATGTCTTGAGCATGGTTCCCTCCTGGTGCTGTCATTTTCGGCGCGGAGGGGGCAGTTCGACCATAGGTCTGGCGTATCAATTGCTTTCGCGGTCTCAAGCCGGCGCGGAACCGATAGCATCGTGCCCTGAGCGCCATTGGGAGGATCGTGCGGCCAGCCAAGCCACTGCCCGGAGTAGCCGGACCCGGTCTCGTATATCGGTTTGCCGCTTGGGTCGGCGTGCTGGTGATGCGCCTGCAGCGCTGGCAGTTCGATGTCCGCGGCTTCGAGCACGTCCCGGACCGGGGAGGGTGCGTGATCGTCGCCAATCACACTTCGTTCTGGGATTTCTTCGCCGTTAGCCAGTTTCCATATCTGCGTCTCGGCCGACCGGTCCGGATCCTCGCCAAAGAGTCCGTGTTCAGGATCCCCATCATCGGGCCGTTGATTACGCGGACAGGCTGCATCCCGGTGGACCGTGGCAACGGCGGCGATGCCCTGGTGCACGCCGTCACCTCCCTGCACGCCGGGGAGATGGTGCTGGTACTCCCCGAGGAGACGATCTCCCAGTCGTTCGATTTGCTCCCTTTCAAGACTGGAGCGGTCCGGATGACACGCTCGGCGGGGGTGCCGCTGGTGCCGGCCGTCTCGTGGGGATCCCACCGTTTCTTCACCACCGGGCACCGACCCCGTTGGCGGTGGCGGCTACCGGTCACCGTTCAGTTCGGGGAGCCGATCCAGGTGCAGCCGGATGACGATGTCGAAGTTGTGACCAAGGAGTTGCGGGAGCGGATGCAGGCGATGCTCGATGATGTGATTGTCTCCTATCCCGGCGGTACCCCGTCCGGCGCCTGGTGGGTCCCGCATCGATTGGGTGGGGCTGCTCCTGAGCACGCAGCCGTCGAGCAGGAGCACTCCAGGGCCAAAGCCCGCTGGCGTCGCAAGCCGCGCTAGGCGACGACGCGCTACTTCTTGGGAGGCCACCCCGGGT
>JBPCTX010000281.1:0-22067 GCA_051011455.1 Acidimicrobiia bacterium
ATTCGGGACCGTGCTCACCCATCTCCTGCAGCCATCCAGCCGCCCTGGTTATGGCGTTCTCCCCCAGCCAGGGCCGGGCGCTGTGGGCCGACGTGCCCACGAAGGACACCCTGGCATTGATAACACCCTGACAGCCCAACTCGAGATTCAGATCGGTCGGCTCCAGAATGATCCCCAGCTCGGACTCGTCCAGCCATTGCGCCTGCTCGAAGACCATTTCCAGTTCGTTGCCGGCCTGAGGACCTTCCTCGCCTGCGTAGAAGACGCCGACAAGATCGAGCGATGACGCCTGCACCTCCTCGTCTTCCAGCAGATGCAGCATCACGGCCAGGCCGGCTTTCATGTCCGACGATCCCAACCCGTGCAGCCGGCCTTCGTCGACCAAGCTGGGCGGCTGGCCCTGCGAGGGCACGGTGTCGGTGTGCCCGAACAGTGAGATCAGAGGACGGCCCCCCCGGTGCCCGACCACCAGGCTGTTGCCGACCCGCTGAACCCCCTGGTGTCCGAACACGGGCAGGACCCGCTCGGCGATGGCAGTCGCCAGGCGCCCCTCCTGGCCCGTCTCCGATGGGATGTCGACCAGCCATGCCAGAGTCTCGGCCAGAGTCACACCTGCACCTCGAAGGTCCGAAGCGCATCATTCAACGATGTCTTACGGTCGGTCGAAGCCGAGCGGGTGCCGACGATCAAAGCGCATTGCAGGTCGTAGCTGCCGGCCGGGAACTGCTTGGGACGCGTGCCGGGCAAGACCACCGCCCCGGCCGGGACCCGCCCCCGCATCTCGACCGGTTCGGCTCCGGTGACGTCGATTATCGGCGTGCTGGAGGTGATCGTCGTGTTGGCACCCAGCACGGCACCCTCCCCCACCAGCACACCCTCCACCACCACGCAGCGGCTGCCGATGAAGGCACCGTCTTCGATGATGACCGGACGGGCCCCCGGCGGCTCGAGCACTCCGCCGATGCCGACCCCACCAGACAGATGCACGTCGCGGCCGATCTGGGCGCACGACCCGACTGTCGCCCAGGTGTCAACCATGGTGCCGCTGCCCACGTAGGCGCCGATGTTCACGTAGCCGGGCATCACCACCACTCCCGGCTCGCAGAAGGCTCCGTAGCGAACGGTTCCCGGGGGCACGACCCGGAATCCGGCCTCGGGGAGGTTGTGCTTGGTCGGGATCTTGTCGTAGTACTGGAAGGGCCCGGCTTCCATTGGAGCCAGGCTGGTGAGCCGGAAGTAGAGAGAGATGCCCTCCTTGACCCAGGCGTTGACCACCCATTCACCGTCGACCTTCTCCGCCACCCGCAGCTCTCCGGCGTCGAGAGCAGCAATGGTCCGCTCCACTGCCGGTCCTGCCTCCTCGATCCGGTCGAGGTCGGCGTAGACAGCTTCTATCAGCTCACGGTCAGTCATCTGTCAGGCACTCCACCAGGACCTCCACTGCCTGCTCACATTCTTCGAGATTCGGAACCAGCGCAAGGCGAATATACCCTTCCCCGCCGCTCCCGAAGGTCCGACCCGGCGAAACCACGACACCGTGCTCGAGCAATCGGCTGGTGACTGCGACATCGTCGCCGGCCGCCACCCACAAGTAGAGCCCGGCCTGCGAAGCCACCACCGGCAGGGATAGCTTGTCGAATGCGCCCCGCAGCACGGCCCGCTTGGCGGCGAAGACCGAGCGCCTCTGGGCGGCGTGATCGTCGTCGGACCAGGCTGCCACCGCAGCTCTTTGCACGAACTCGGCCGGGGCCACCCCGACGCTGGCCCGCAATGAGATCAGGGCGGAGATAGCGTCGGCGTCTCCGACGATGGCGCCGCTGCGGTAGCCGGTCATCCCCGAGCGTTTGGAGCAGCTGAAGTAGGCCAGGACGCCGGCCAATTCCGATCCGGCCACCTGCAGCACTGAGCCAGGGGGCTCGCCCTCATACACGTCGGCATAACACTCGTCGGATAGGAACAGCACACCTTCCGCCCGGGAGCGCTGGACCAGGCTGGTGAGCTCGGCGTTGCCTGTCACGGCACCGGCCGGATTGTGGGGCGAACACGACCAGACCATCCGGGCCCGTTCCCACACTTCGTCAGGAATATCGTCGGCCCGCAACACGAAGTCGCCGCTCAGGGTCACTGGGTCGAGCCGGGCGCCGGCAAACTGAGCTCCCCGCTCATACACCGGATAGCCGGGAGTCCCGTATGCGACACTCTGACCGGAGCCCGGGTCGATGAAGGCAAACGGAGTGTGAAAGATGCCCTCCTTCGACCCCGTCGTCGGGACGACCTGCGTAGAAGGGTCGACCGCCACCCCGAATCGCCGCTGCAGATAGTCGGCAATCGCCTGCCGCAACTCGGACAGGCCCACCGTGGTCGGGTACTGCGACACAGCCGGCACGGCCTGCTTAAGGGCGTCCCTGATGAACTCGGGAGTCGGCTCGCGAGGATCCCCGATTGAGAAGTCGATGAGCGGCCGGCCCGCCTCGCGCAACGAGCGCGCCCGCATCTGGAGCTCGGCCAGCGGATAGCCGCCCATGGCTTCGAGAATGGGATTGAGCTGCACCAGATGACGTTACCCGGGACCAGCCCGGGCGGACCACAACCACCGGATCCCCTTATCATCCCGGTCCATGAAGGACACCACCTACCGGCTCCTGTACGCCTCCCTCGGGTTGGCGCTGGTAGCGGTTGTCACGGTTGCGATTCTGTTTGCACCCAGCGGATCCGAAGCCGGGCTGCCCGACCCGGTTGAGCGCGTGTTCCCACTTCCCAACGACGCCGTGATCCGTCAGACCACGCTCGAGGTGGACATGCAGGTCGGCTATGAGATTGTGCTGTTCGTGGACGACATCAGGATCTCCCCGGTTGAGATCGGGATCCAGGCCGGAACCAATCTGCACAGCTGGCAACCGGCTCCAGGACGATTCTTCGAGACCTGGGCACCGGGATCACACACCATCCGGATCGAGTGGGAGCGGGAGTCGGGCCTGCCCGATCCGGGGTCCTACACCTGGTCGTTCCGGGTCCAGTGACAGCGTGACCGTCTCCTTCGGGATTTCCACCCTCCCCGCTGAGGAGGGCGACGACGGAGCTTTCCTGGATGCCGTGACTGAACGTGGTCACCGGGCACTGGAACTGGCGTTCACCAAAGGCTTTCCGTGGAAAGAAGGCCGCTGCGCTGCTTTCGGGAAACTGGCCGCAGACCGTGGAATTCGGCTGTCGGTGCACGCCCCCTACTTCGCCATGCTCACCATCGAGGACCCGGAGCGGCATCAGAAGACGAGGGCGGCGGTCGAGCACACTATGAAGCTGGCTCACCAGCTGGCTGCCTCCATCGTGGTGGTTCATCCCGGCCATGACCGGGACCGCACTTCAGCCCAGCTGCTGGAGACCGCCGGCGAGGCCCTCGAGGCGATCGAGCCGAAGGTCAGAGAGCTGGGCGTCAACCTTGGCCTTGAAACCACCGGCACCACCAACGCCTTCGGGACTCTGGGGGACATCGCGCTCCTGGCCGCCGACTTCCCATGGGTGCGCCCGGTGGTGGACTGGGCCCACGTTCATGCCACAACGGAGGGCCGGCTGACCGATCTGGAGGCGGTCCGCTCCGTCTATCAGTTCCTGTTCGACCAGTTCCCGGCCTGGAAGTTGCAGCCCCTCCACACCCACTACAGCCACAATGCCTTCGGTCGGGGCGGAGAAATCCGCCACATCCGGTATGGGGACGGAACCAACCCCGTCGAGCCGGTGGTGGAAGCCGCCTTCGAGTTGGATGTCGACCTGACGATCGTCTCCGAGTCACGCGACGAGGCCAGCCATGAGGGTGTGTGGGCAGACGTGCAGACTGCCGCCTCCGCCGCCGAACAGCCGGTGCCGGATGCCCGGCCTCTGACGAGCGGATTGGTTGTCTTTCCCGACCCGCTACAACTCGCAACCGAGGCGGGAAACTACCGGGTGACCCGTTTGCGGCGGCCACTCCGCATCTCCAACCCCGACAAGCCCTTCTTCGCCGACGGCTACACCAAGGGTGACCTGATCCAGTACTACTCCTCCATCGCCCCCTACCTGCTCCCGCATCTGGCCGATCGCGCCATAGTGATGGCCCGTTTCCCGGACGGGGCGGACGGAGACTTCTTCTACGAGAAACAGGCCCCCTCCCACAAACCGGACTGGATGCCGGTGGCCCCGATTCACTCGAGTGTCAGGGGTGGAGCGATCGAGTTCTGCACCGCCCCCGACCGGCCGTCGTTGATGTGGTTCGCCAACATGGGCTGTATCGAGATCCATCCCTGGTTATCGCGGACCGACAGCATCGACCGGCCCGACTTTGCAATCTTCGATCTCGACCCGGCCGAAGGCGCCGGCTGGAGTCAGGTGGTCGACACGGCCCTCCACATCAAGGTCGCTCTCGACAATCTGGGCCTGCGAGGTTATCCGAAGACCTCGGGAGCCACCGGGATGCACATCTACGTACCGCTCGACCCCGTTCACACCTATGAACGGGTACGCCGATTCGTCGAGACGGTTGGGCGTCTGATTGTGGCGGCCGACCCCGACAACGTGACCATGGAGTGGGACATCCCGGCCCGGGCCGGCAAGGTGTTCATCGACCACAATCAGAATGTGGGGGGCAAGACCATCGCTTCGGTGTACGCGGTCCGCCCGTACCCCGGGGCGCCCGTCTCCACCCCGCTCAGCTGGCCGGAGGTGGAACAGCTGACTCCGGACATGTTCACAATTGAGACGATCTGGAACCGCCTGGCGGAAGCCGGCGAGCGTTTTGCGCCGGTTCTGGCCGGAGGGCAAACCCTGACGGCGGCCGAACCGGCGCTGGGATTGGAGGCGCAATCATGAACCGGCGAGTTGCCACCAACGGAATCGAGCTCGCAGTCACCGAGGCAGGCGCCGGGTACCCGGTGCTGCTCCTGCACGGATTCCCCGAGCTGGCCCATTCTTGGCGCTATCAAGTGCCGGTGCTGGCCCAGGCTGGATTCCACGCCATTGCTCCCGACCTGCGCGGATACGGCAGCTCAGATCGACCGGCCGAGATCAAGGCCTACGGCCTGCTCACGCTGGTGGAGGACGTGATCGGGCTGCTCGACAGCCTGGAGTATGAAAAGGCTGCGGTGGTCGGCCACGACTGGGGAGCAATCGTTGCCTGGACAACGGCCATCCTCCATCCCGAGAGGGTGGAGCGGCTGGTTTCCCTCAACGTTCCTTACCGCGGGTGGTGCGCCGGGTTCCCCACCATCGAATACATCCGCCAGCATCTCAGTGACCGGTTCGGATATGTGTTGATGCTGCAAGAGCCGGGAGTGGCAGAAGCCTGGTTCGCCTCCGACCCCGCCGGGAAGCTCTCGGGCATGTACCAGCGAGCGGCGGCCGACCCCGACTTCCTGTCCCCCGACGATTTCCGGGTGTTTCTCGATGCGTTCACGGAGGGGTCGATAACCGGCCCGGCCAACTACTACCGCAACATCGATGCCAACCACCGCGCCACGGCTCACCTGGCCAACGCCCCGGTGACCATGCCGACCCTGGTGGTAGCTGCCGACGCCGACCCGGTGCTGCCTATCTCGCTGATGGAAGGGATGGAGGAGTGGGTCGGTGACCTGCGGCTAGAGGTGGTGCCCGAATGTGGACACTGGACCCAGCAGGAGCAGCCGGCCGCGGTCAACCGACTCTTGCTCGAGTTCCTGGGTGACCTGGCCCTGGTCTAGAGGGTCGGCAGCAGGTCGAGCAGCCCGAATAGCGATTCCACCCGCAGGTGATCACCGGCGGGGCGACGCACGCGATGGTCGGCATGAATCGGGAGAATGCCGGCGCCCTGCGCACCCAGCACGTCCGCCTGGACGCTGTCGCCCACGTAGACGGCTTCATCAGCCCGGGCACCGATCCGCTCCAGGGCTATGGCAAAGATCCGCGGATCAGGCTTCTCCACTCCCATCTCTTCTGACCAGGACACCGTGTCGAAGTACCCGGTGGTGTCGATCAACCGCAGTTGGAGGGGAAGGATCGAACTGTTGTTGGACAGTACGTGCAGCCGGTAGCCGCGAGCCTGCAGTTCCGTCAGCACCTCGTGCAGTCCGGGGAAAGGGCGAAACAACCGGGCGGCGATCGGATATCCGACCTTGCGAGCCTGCCGTTGCAGGAAGTGTGGAGGGTTGACCTCCCCCGAGCCCATGGTGGTGGTCGGCGAGAAACGGCGGAAAACGGTGAAAGGGAAGATCAAGTCGGCCAGGGTGCCTCCGTAGTCGAAGATCACGTGCCGGACGCCGGCGGGCACCGTCGTCATTTCGTCAGCACCTCCGGGCCCTCGGCCAGCAGTCTCTTGAAGCCGGACTCATCCAACACCGGGATGCCCAACTCGGAAGCCTTGGCCAGCTTGGAACCGGCATTGGCGCCGGCCACGAGAGCGGTCGTCTTCTTGGAGACTGATCCCGTCACCTTGGCCCCTCTGTCCTCGGCCGCCGTCTTGGCCGCATCCCGGCTATACCCATCCAGGGTGCCGGTTATCACCAGCGTCATCCCGGCCAGCGAGTCGTCGATCCCGCCTTCTGGTTCCGGGTCTTCCAGCCGAACGCCGGCCGACCGCAGCTTCTCGATCAAAGCAACCGTCTCGGCATCGCTCCCCCACGACTGCACCGAGGCCACGATCTCGGGACCAATCCCGTCAATCGCTTCGAGCTCCTCGGCCGTTGCCGCCAACAGGCGATCGATCGAAGGGAACCGCCGGGTCAGTGTCGTGGCCACAGTGGGCCCAACCAGGGAGATGCCGAGAGCAGTCAGCAGCCGGGCAAGAGGACGGTCGCGGGCGGCATCGATCTCGGCCAACAGGTTTCCGACCGAGGTGTCCCCCCACCCCTCGAATTCCAGGAGGGTTTCGGCGTCGAGGGTGAAGATGTCGGCCGGGTCGCCGATCAACCCGTTGCGCATGAGGAGATCGACGGTCTGGTAGCCGAGGCCCTCAATGTCCATGCCGCCCCGTGAGGAGAAGTGGAACAGGTACTCCCGCAGGCGGCTGGGGCACTCGAAACCGCCGGTGCATTTGGCCCGGGCCTCGCCCTCGACCGTCACAATCTGATTGCCACAGAACGGGCATTTCTCCGGCATGTGCCACTTGCGGAGCCGCTTGCCCTGGCGGGCCGCCAGGACGGGACCGACCACCTCGGGAATCACATCGCCGGCCCGGCGCACGGTCACGATGTCTCCAGGGCGGATGTCCTTTCGATGCAACTCGCCCTCGTTGTGGAGAGTGGCGTGGGTGACGGTGGCCCCGCCGACGAACACGGGCTCGAGCACGGCGTAGGGAGTCACGGCGCCGGTGCGGCCGACGTTGACCCGGATCTCCTTGAGCAACGTCGTACGTTCCTCGGCCGGGAACTTGAACGCCACCGCCCAGCGTGGGCTGCGGGCAGTGAAGCCGAGCACATCCTGCTCGGAGAGTGCATCGACCTTCACCACCACTCCGTCGGTCTGGTAATCGTGGCCGTGACGCCCGACCAGGGCCTCCGAGACGTACTTCTCGACTCCGGCTCGCGAGTCGACCAGCTCTGAGGCGGGATTGACGGGAAGCCCGAGGCTTTGCAGCCACTGAAGAGTCTCTGATTGCGAGCTAAGGGCCGGGCCGCCTGCCAGGTGCCCGACCTGGTAGCACCAGATCGCCAGCCGGCGATCAGCGGTGACGGCGGGATCCTTCTGCCGGACCGAGCCCGCCGCGGCGTTGCGGGGATTGACAAAGGCGGGCCCGCCCATTTCTGCCTGGCGCCGGTTCAGCTCCTCGAATGCGGTCAGCGGCATATAGATCTCGCCCCGCACCTCCATCAGGTCGGGCGCTTCCCCGCGTAGGACCAGGGGGACGGCGGAGATGGTCCTGACATTGTGGGTGATGTCCTCGCCCACCGTCCCGTTGCCGCGGGTAGCTCCCTGGGCCAGCCGGCCGTCCTGATAGGTCAGAGACACGGCCAGGCCGTCGATCTTCAGCTCGCACATATAGCCACCGGCCTCTGCCTCCAGACCCCGCACTACTCGCTGCTCCCAGGCACCCAGCGCCTCGAGCGAGTCGGCATTGTCGAGCGAGAAGAGCGGCTGGCGGTGGGTGACGGGCGCAAAGGCCGAGGAGGGCGCATCGCCCACCCGCTGGGTCGGGGAATCCTCTGTCACCAATCCGGGGTGCTCCGCCTCCAGCTGTTCTAACTCGCGATAGAGGTCGTCGTATTGCGCATCGCTGATCTCGGGACGATCGAGGACGTGATACAGGTGGAGGTGGCGACGGATCTCTTCGCGCAGCTCCTCGATCCGGGCAGCTGCCTGCCGGCTCACTTCAGGGCCCGCTCGATGGTTCCGCCGCCGAGCACCAGGTCGTCGGCGTATATGACGGCGGCCTGCCCGGGCGCCACCGCCGCCTGTGGTTCCGCGAAGCGTATTTCCCAGCCCTCGTCCCGGGGGTGGAGGCGGGCCGGCACCGGGCGGCTCCGATAACGCACCTTGACCTGGATGTCGGGACGGGCCGGCGACCGGCCCGACACAAACGACACATCCCGCAGCCGGCATCCGTCTGCCAGCAGGTCGTCGCGATCTCCGATCGTCACAGTCGACGTGGCTGCATCGATGTCCACTACGTAGCGAGGCTCCTGCAGTGCCACACCCAGGCCGCGCCGCTGGCCGATGGTGAAGCCGGCCGTCCCGGGATGAGAGCCGACCTCCACCCCGGCCCCGTCGACGATCGGCCCCGGCCGGGCCGTCTCGGGGAAGTGCTCGGCCAGAAAGTCCCGATAGTTGCCGGCGCCGACAAAGCAGATCTCCTGGCTATCCGGCTTAGAAGCGGTCCGCAGACCGAGCCGGGCTGCCTGGGCCCGCACCTCGGGCTTGGTCAGCTCGCCCAGGGGCAGCCGGATCTTCGCCAGTTGCGCCTGGGTGAGCATGTACAGCACGTAGGACTGGTCCTTGGCCGGGTCCAACCCTCGCTTGAGCTGATGCCCACTGGGATGCCAGCCGATCCTGGCGTAGTGGCCGGTGGCCAGCACGTCCCCACCCAGCTTGGCCGTCCGGTCGAGCAGAGCCCGGAAGCGTACGGTCCGGTTGCATTCCACGCACGGATTGGGAGTCTGCCCGGCCAGGTAGGCGGCCCCGAACGGCTCTACCACCGCCTCCCGGAACTCATCAACGTAATCGAGCACGTAGTAGGGGATGTCGAGCTGGGCGGCTACCCGGCGGGCATCCTCAGCGTCACCTACGGTGCAACAGCCGGCCGTCGGCAGGTTGCCAGAGGCGTCCTCCCACTGCTTGAGAGTCACACCGACAACCTCGTGGCCGGCCTCCACCATCAGGGCGGCCGCCACCGACGAGTCCACCCCTCCGCTCATGGCGACGACGGCTTTCACGAGCGATCCTGCACGATGTCGATCACAATCTTGGCGGCCAATTCAGCGTCGGTGGCCGTGCTGGTCCAGCCGAAACTGAACCGGATTGCTTCGGCAGCCTCCGACTCGCCCATACCCATGGCGGCCAGCACATGCGACAGTTCGATGGCGCCGCTCTGACAGGCCGAGCCTGCGGCCGCGGCCAGGCCGGCCTGGTCGAACCGGATCAGCAGCGTCTCAGAGTTCTGTCCGGGGAACCCGAGGTGGGAATGTTGGACCAGCCGGCGGCGCCGCGGTCCGTTGACGCGCAGCCCGGGCACGGCCGCCATCAGGCGGCGCTCGAAGTCATCCCGGGCACCGCCCACCCGGTCCCGGAAGGCCTCACGGTCGGCGACGGAGACTTCCATCGCCTCCACCATGGCGGCTACCCCCATCGGGTTGTGGGTCCCGGCCCGGCGGCCCATCTCCTGGCTCCCCCCGTGTAGCAGCGACTCCAGGCGGGCGCCGTCCCGCACATAGAGCAACCCGACTCCCTTCGGGCCGCCGAACTTGTGAGCTGCCAGCGACAGCAGATCCACCCCGAGCGCAGAGACGTCGACTTCCTCCGAAATGAAGGCCTGCACGGCGTCGGTGTGGACCAGGGTTGCTGGATTGACTGCGTGAACGGCGGCGGCGATCTCGGCAACCGGCTGCAGTGAACCCGTCTCGTTGTTGGCCAGCATCACGGAAACGACGGAGGTGCTTGCGCCGACCGCCGCCGCCACCCGGGAAGGCTCAACCACGCCGGAACGGTCGACCGGCACTCCGGTGACGCGACCCCCGAGCCGGGCTACGAAGCGGGCCGATTCCAGGACGGCTTTGTGCTCGATGTCGCTCACGATCACGTGGCCGGGCCGGTCTCCGACCAGCGCAGCTCCGGTGACCGCGAGATTGTCGGCCTCAGTTCCGCCGCCGGTGAAGACAATCTCGGCGGGCCGATTCGCCCCCAATAGCCGGGCCGCCACCTCCCGGGCTTCCTCCAGTCGGTTCTTGGCGTCCCGGGAGACACCGTGGACACCGGAGGGATTGCCGTAGGTCTCACGGAACCCCTCCATCGCCTCCCAGGCTTCAGGCCGGAGCGGAGTGGTGGCGGCGTGATCGAGGTAGAACATCGGATGATCCTATTTGAGATTCGGCGATGGCGGAGGCGTTCAGTCCTCCTGGTCGGCGACTGCTTCCTCAGCTGCCCGCGTCCCGATGACTCCGGCCACCAGGATCCAGATCACCATCCACCCCAGACCGCCAAACACAATTGCTGCTCCGGCGCCGTTGGTGGGACCGGTCAGCATCAGCGGACCAGCCACCAGCAGCCCGTATCCGGCCACCGACAGCTTGGACCCCCCGGCCAGGTGGGCGGCATCCCAGGCCGTATCGGAGACCAGAGTGAGCGTGGTTCGGATCCCGATCCAGCGATTCCGGCGCAACCGCCCCTCCCGGGCCCGGCGCCCGACGACAATCAGCGCGATGCCGGCCAGGGTGAGAAGCACAGCCAGGAACAGGGCCGATCCATCCGGCATCGGGTCTCCGGCACCTCCACTGGTGAACATGTCAGGTCATGAGCCCGAGAAGCCGGGATCGCGCTTATCGATGAAGGCCTGGACTCCCTCGCGGGCATCGTCGGTGCCGAACAACTCCTTGAACTCGGCCAGTTCGGTGTCAAGGCCGGTCTCCAGTCCGAATCCGGCCAGCATGGACCTTTTTGCAGCCGCCAGCGCCTGAGTTGGCCCTTCAGCCCAGGTGGCGGCGTCGGTAAGGGCCACTTCAACCACGTCCTCGTCCGGCAGCACCCGGTCGGCCACACCTAACGCCAGCGATTCGGCGGCATCGACGGTTCGACCCGACATCACCAGCTCCTTGGCCTTCTGCCACCCCACGATGCGGGTGAGACGCTGGGTTCCGCCGGCGCCGGGAATCAGACCGAGCTTGATCTCGGGCTGGCCGACCCGGCTTCCCTCGGACAGGTACCTGAAGTCGGCGCCCAGCGCTAGCTCAAGGCCACCGCCCAGCGCAAAGCCGCGCACTGCGGCAATGGTTGGCTTATCCAGTTGCTCGAGGCGTGAGGCCACCAGCCCCAGATCGGCCGCCAGGGCATCTTCGCCGCCGCTATCGAACACAGCTCCGAACTCCTTGATGTCCGCTCCCACCGCGAAGTGGTCTCCGCCGGTCACCACTACCGCCCGCAGGCTCGGATGGGCAGCCTCCCCAACCGCATCGGCGATTTCGGCTACCAGCTGACGGCTGAGGGCATTGACCGGGGGCCGATCCAGGCGGATCAGGCCCACCGACCCTTCGACTGTGAACTGAACGAGGCTCATGGTCGGAGACTACCCGGCGCCGAGCAGGCGCTCCGCGGCCGTCCAGGGATCGAGGCGTCGGGCCGCCACTTCTTCAACCAGTTCAGCCAGGGCCGTGTCGTCCACCCGGACTCGGGCCTGCCGGCCCAGGGCCTCCACGATCGCCGATCGAACCTCCTTGTCGGCCTGACGGCGAACCCGCGCTTGCCCGGCCTCACCTTCCAGATGGCTCTGATGCCGGCCGATCGCGGCCCACACCTCATCGACGCCCTCGCCGTCGGTCGCCACCGTCGTGAGGACCGGCGGTTCCCAATCCCGGTCCGGACCGTCATGGAGCATGTGGTTGAGATCGGCCACAGTCGATTCGACTCCGGACCGATCGGCCTTGTTGACGACGAACACATCCCCGATCTCCAGCAAACCGGCCTTGGCCGCCTGAATGCTGTCTCCCCATCCCGGGTTGAGGACAACCAGCGTGGTGTCGGCACTCTCCACAATGTCGACCTCGGCCTGCCCCACCCCCACCGTCTCCAGAACGACGTATGGGAAACCGACGGCATCGAGGACAACAACCGCCTTGGGGGCGGCATCGGAAACGCCACCCAGTTGCCCCCGGCTGGCCATGGATCGCACATAGACACCCGGATCCGATACCTGATCTTGCATGCGGATCCGGTCTCCGAGGATGGCCCCGCCGCTGAAGGGGCTTGAAGGATCGACCAGCAGCGCGGCCGCCTCTGCGCCGCTCGCTCGCACCCGACGGATGATCTGATCCACCAGCGTGCTCTTGCCTGCGCCGGGGGGGCCCGTCACACCAACTACATGGGCCCGACCACCCGACGGGTAAGTGGCTGCCAGCAGCTCACGAGACTCGTCTCCGCCGCGCTCCACGACCGTCAACAACTTGGCCAGAGCCCGCCGATCCCCTGAGGTAGCGAGGGACAAGAGTTTCTCGAATGAGATCACAACTCACCCGAGATTAGAGGGCCGCGAGCCGGGCAGTGCTTCTAACGGGAACGGGCACCGGAGCATCGGCACCGTCTTCTAGACCGCGTTGACCTCGGTTACACCAGCAACCCGGTCGAACATGATTCGCTCGATGCCGGCCTTGAGGGTCATCATCGACATCGGGCAACCACCGCAGGCGCCCACCATCTGAAGGTTGATGGTGCCACCGTCGACACCCAGCAACACGAGGTCGCCCCCGTCGGCCTGCAAGGCCGGGCGAATGTACTCGATGGTCTCGAGCAGTGCCTCCATGTCGACGTCGGAGGCAGCCTCCTCGACAGTGGCAACCGGTGAAGCCTCTCCATTGAGCGGAGCGGTGTCTTCCACCTGCGTCTCGGTGCCGAGGGCGTCGTCGGCCAGCGTTGGTTCGTTCATTGTGAGGTTCAACATCCTGTTCGGGTGATGTGTTCCAACATTGTAGGCGGGTGCCGGTGCCTGGCGGGGCGAAAGCCTGGGCACAACAGGTGGGTCGTCAGCCGTCCCGTCGCTCGATCTGGGCGCCGAGACCGGTCAGTTTCTCGACGAAACCCTCGTAGCCACGGTCGATATGGTGCACCTCGGAGATCGTGGAGTAGCCCTCAGCTCGCAGGCCGGCGAGAACCAGGGAGGCCCCGGCCCGGATGTCGGGCGCCACCACCGGGCATCCGGAGAGGTAAGGCACCCCACGGATCACTGCGTGCTGCCAGTCGGTAGAGATGTCGGCACCCATCCGGCTCAGCTCGCCGATGTACTTGAAGCGGGATTCGTAAACATTCTCGGTGATAACAGACGTACCGTCGGCGGTGGCCAGCAGGGCCACCATTTGCGGATGGAGGTCGGTAGCGAACCCCGGGTAGGGCAGGGTGGCGAAGTTGAGAGCGGTGGGGCGTTTGGGGCCCAGCACCTGCACCCAATCCTCACCGGCATCAACCCGGCACCCGGCCTCCTGGAGTTTGCGCAACTCCATGCGGAGGTGATCGGGAACACAATCGCTGACGATGACTTCGCCGGCGGTGATAGCTCCGGCCACTGCATAAGTACCAGCCTCGATCCGGTCGGGCACGACCCGATGACTGGCGGGATGCAACTCTTCGACTCCGAGCACGCGAATAGTGGAAGTGCCGGCTCCGCTGATGCGCGCCCCCATCCCGTTCAGGTAGGTGGCCAGGTCCTCCAACTCCGGCTCTCGGGCCGCATTGTCGATCACGGTCTCTCCCCGGGCCAGAACCGCAGCCAACAACACGTTCTCGGTAGCCCCCACACTGGGAAAATCGAAGGCGACTTCGGCGCCGATCAAGCCTCTCTCGACCCGGCCTTCCAGCACCCCGTGGCGCAGCTCGAACTCGGCTCCCAGTTGGCGAAGACCTTCGATGTGCATGTCAACCGGCCGGGCTCCGAGGTCGTCGCCTCCCGGGAGAGCAACCCGCACCTGACCGCAGCGGGCCAGCAGCGGCCCAAGCACCAGAATCGAAGCCCGCATCTGGCGGACCAGATCGAGCGGCGCCTCGGGGGTGATGTCTTCGGGAACATCGATGGTGAGGGTGTGATCCTCTAGCTCACAGCCTGCCCCCACATAGGTGAGCACATCCCCCATCAACTCCACGTCGACGATGTGAGGCACGTTCTCCAACAGATGCTTGCCGGGCGCCAGCAGGGCCGCCACCTGCTGCTTGAGGACGGCGTTCTTGGCTCCCAGAACCGATACGGATCCTGAAAGCGCGGAACCACCTGTCACGACGATGCTGGGCATGGGCCGATGTTATGGGGAAAGCCGGTTTGGACGGCATCTTTCCGCGATGTGCCCTTCACCCTTCTTGGGGCTAGTCCCGGCCGATCCTGTCGGCTCGATCCGACCCGCCGGTGGAGGCCCACTACTCTCACCGCCATGAAGATCGCCGTTGGTGCCGACCACGCCGGCTACGAATTGAAGGAGATCATTGCCGAGCAGTTGCGAGCCGCCGACCACGAGGTCGTCGACGTCGGCACCGACTCCACCGATTCGGTTGACTACCCCGACTTCGCCGCCGCCCTCGGGCGCGCCGTCGTCGACGGAACGGCCGAGCGCGGCATTCTCATCTGCGGCTCGGGGGCCGGGGCTTCAATCGCCGCCAACAAGCTCAAGGGTGTTAGAGCCACGGTCGCCCACGATGCCTACACCGCCCACCAGGCCGTCGAGCACGATGACATCAACGTTCTCACTCTCGGAGCCCGGGTGATTGGAGTCGCACAGGCAACGGAGTTGGTGAAGGCCTACGTCGGCGCCGAGTTCACCGGCGAGGAACGCCACCTGCGCCGGGTCGGCAAGGTCAAGCAGCTCGAAGAGGACTTTGGCAAGTCAGTCCCCCCGGCCTAACCGGGAGCAAGGCCCGCAATCCAGCTTGCGGTGACCGCCACCACTTCGTCCAGCACTTCCCAGGGATCCCGGCCGGTTCGCTTGAGCACCCGGAATGAGTGATCACCGTCTTCAACAATGTGCATGGTTGCTTCCGGGAGCGAGTCGACAACCGGTGTGATCAGGTCGAGCGGGGCCAGTCGATCCCGGGTGCCCTGCACGAACAGCATCGGTGCTCCCACCTCGCCGAGGTGGGACGTGTCCCGGGGCTCGGTCTTGCCCACCCCGACCAGGGGGTAGCCATAGAAGACAAGGCCGGCAACGTCTTCTCCCCCGGCCGCCACATGGGAGCCCATCCGTCCGCCCATCGACTTGCCGGCCAGCACCACCCGGTTCACTTTGGATCGCAGCACCTCCAGGGCCGACCGGTGGCACTCCAGCAGGATGCGGGCGGGGTTGGGAGCCTTGCGCCCGGCCTCCATGTACGGGTAGTTGAAAGTCAGCACCGGCAGCCCCGCCGCGGCTAATCCGTCGCGCACGAACGTCATCCACTCATGGTCCTGGCCCAGCCCCGCACCGTGCGCCAGCAACACGCCGGTGTTGCCGGTAGCCGCCGCAAATTGGCCCGACACGACGCCCCCTTCCCACTCGACGTTGACGGGCTCAGGCATCGAGGGCCGCCTGCAATGAAGACACCACCGGGACCCCGGCAGCTTCCAGCTCGGACAGGTGGTGGGCTCCGCCGTCATCCAGCACAGCCGGTACCCCGGCATGAGCAGCCGCCACGGCGTCGTCGAGAGAATCCCCTACCACCAGGAACTCGTCTGCCGTCCGATCTTCAATGCCCAGTTCGCTCAAGTGCCGCTCCAGGTGGATGCGCTTGGTCTCGCCGGGATCCCCCGTGTTGCCGTCGACCCTCTCCATGAACCTGGTCAGGTCCCGGTCGGCCACGAACGGCACCAGTTCATCGTGCCACCACATAGACAGAATCGACTGGGTCCAGCCGCGTTTTTGAACCGACTCGAGCGCATCGCGAGTGTCCAGGGTCAGATCGGCCCGGGGCAGTCCCCGCCGATAAACCTCGTGATAGGTCTGGTCGATTTGGAGCCACTCCTCCGAGCTGATCTTCCTGCCCAGCAGCCGGTCGTAGAAGATGTGGACCGGACGGGTGTAGTGGTCGCGATAGTCGTCGGCTCCGATCGGAGGGGCATCTAGCTGTGCCAGCGAGGCATTGACGGCTTCCACGGTGATGTGAAGATCGTCGAACAGGGTCCCGTTCCAATCCCAGATGACGTGGCGCATGGCGCCAACCTACCTACGCTGACGGCATGGATCTCCACGTCCGGGTCATCGACGACGCCGACACCCTGGCCGACCTGGCCGCCACCGCCATCGCCCGGACCCTGCGGGAAGCGATGGACACCAGGGAGGGCGCAGTCAGCCTGTTCCTGTCAGGCGGCAGCACGCCCCGGGTGACCTACACCCGTCTGGCCGACCAGGAGATCGACTGGTCACGAGTGCATGTGTTCCTGGGCGATGAGCGTTGGGTGGCCAGCGAGCACGAAGACTCGAATGCGCGCATGGCCCGGGAAGCCTTCATCGAGGACATCGAAGCCACCTTCCACGTGTTGCCCACACATTTCGAGTCGCCGCACGAGGCCGCCGATCACTACGAGCAGACCCTGGCCGAACTATTCGGGAGCGAGCAATTCAAGGCCGATCTGGTGATCCTCGGGATTGGAGCGGACGGCCACACCGCCTCGCTCTTCCCAGGCACCGATGCCCTCGAGGAAACCGATCGGCTGTATGTCGCCAACTGGGTGCCGGACAAGGAGATGTGGCGCCTTAGTGCGACATTCCGGCTCCTGCATCACGCCGCCCGGGTGATGTTTCTGGCCACCGGACAAGCCAAAGCGGAAGTGGTGGCGGAGATCCTGGAGGCAGGCGGTTCCTATCCGGCCCGGACCGTCATGGAAGGGGCCGGCGATGTCACCTGGTTCGTGGACCGGGCGGCGGCCGCCCACCTGACCGAAGACTTCCTGGCGGCCCATTCCTAGGACCCGGGGCGCCACACCTGCCAGTAACCACCCAGTCGGTCCACGAACTCGTCCGGACGCTCCGAGTACAGCCTCGCCCCCGCCGGGGCGGCCGCTTCCTGAAGCCGGATCCGATTGCGAACCAGCAGGCCCTGCAGCAAATGGCGGGCGTTCTCGTCTGGCAGCATCTCCGGCTCGTTCTCCAGCAGGCGGTATAGCTCGGCCAGGTCGTGCTCGGCCCCCAGCGCATCGGCCAGGTAGGAAAGGTCGGACACAATGCCTCTCTGCATTCCCGGCCACATGCCCTCGAGCAGCGTCATCTGGAAGCGGAGGTATCGAACCCGTTTGCGCCAAACGTGGAAAGCCTCGCTGGTCTCTTCCCGATAGGCGTCGGCCATCCGATGGCGGCCCCGGCGATACACCCGACGGATGCCATCGGAAACAACCGGGAAGCCGTCCCGGACCACCCCGCGGCTCGGCCAGGCCGCAAAGCGATCTCTGGCGGCACCGATGGCGGTAAGAACTTCCTCGATCCGGTCACCGGACACGCGCTTGCGAATCAGTTTGTCGCGCTCCAACAGGTTGGCCCGCAAAGTGTCGAACGCACCGGGCTGTAGTACTTCCTGATAGAGGAACCCGAGACCGATAACAGTTTCGACAAGAACGGTGGCGTCACGCGAGCCTCCGATCAGGCGCCCGGCGTCCCGCAACGCCACGTTCTCCGCCCGGTAGACGGCGTCGCCAAGTGGATCACGCACCAGGCGGAGCGTGGCCCGCACCCGGCGCAGCGCCTTGCGCGCCTCATGAATCCCAATATCGATCCGTGATTGTTCAAGGGCCGCGATGGCGTAGTCGAGTTGCTCGAGGCTGATGCGCTGGAGGCCGTCGGCCAGGAACTCCCCGCCTCCGAGCCGGAACTGCGGGGTGTCGGGTCGGGATGAGGCTGGCACCCGGCTCTGGTCCCCCCAAAGTTCTCGCGTCGTCACTACCCGTCCATCAGTCAAGAATGGCAAAAGCTAGCGGACCGCATGGCCGGAGCTGTGGATCAGTCGTCCCGCCGCAAACGCAGCAATCGCCAGGCGCCGTAGGCGGCCAGCGCAACGCCGGCGATAGTCACGACGATCTGGCCGGGGCCGAAATCATCGCCGCCGGGGCCGTATCCGAGGACGTCGGCCAGCGCCGCCGCCAGAACCAGGACCACGCCGGCGGCAACTGCCAGCCAGCCCGCTTCTCGATCACCCATGTCAACCTCCGATCAGTCGTTACCGACTCAGCCAGCGGGAACGGAATCGACGCCAGCCGATCTGCAGAACCGGCTCAACCGGCGCCGGGGCCTCCGGCAGGGCCCTGGCATCGTTTTGCACATCGAACGCCAGCTCGGCCTCCTCAGCCCGCTTGCGCATCTCCCGCAACCGCTCCTTGAGAAATTCAGCTTCGGTTTCAGCTTTGGCCGCGCGTTCCCGAGCCTCGGCCAGCTGTTGACCCGCTTCGTGCAGGTTGCCCAGCTGCCCCAACAGACGATCCCAGGCATCGATGGGCACCAGGATGGACCCTTCCGGAGCCGCCAGCGGGAGCCCGGGTTCAGGCCTCTCCTCCGGGTCGGGCCCGGAAGCGGGTTGTGGCTCGTCAAGTTCAGCCTCGGGGAGCACAGATTCGACTCTGGGTGCGGCCGGTTCCCGCAGATCGATCACCGTCTCGGCGGCCAGTGGCTCAATGTCGCGCTCGAGCAGGCGGGCCCGGTCGAGGATGTCTTCAAACGCCACCAGACGCAGTTCCCGGTCCCCCACTCGCTCCAGGCGTGCCCTCACCTTCCCCTTCTTGGCCCATTTGCGCAGGGTTGAGATGGGTATCGAGGTGGCTTCGTGGGTTTGACGAAGGGTCTTCCATTCGATCTCGGGCGCCAGCCGGTCGGCAGTACGGGGGATTGGCCGCGCCCCTCCGCTGGCAGCCGCGGCCGGGCCGGGGGCCGGATCATCAAATAGGAAAGCAAGATCGTCCGCCATGTGTTCAGCATAGGAATCGTGGACGCTTCGTGCAGTCGGACACCACCCGCCGCGGCTCCTAGGATTCACCGGACACGAGGGGCGATGACATGGCGACTGAGAAAGAGA
This sequence comes from Acidimicrobiia bacterium, assembly GCA_051011455.1. Taxonomy (GTDB): domain Bacteria; phylum Actinomycetota; class Acidimicrobiia; order Spongiisociales; family SHLN01; genus SHLN01. The sequence goes on from JBPCTX010000281.1 coordinate 19,147, forward strand.
TCCGGGACCTGGTAGCCCAGGTGGTGGACGGCCTCGACCTGAGTCCGGAGCCCCCACCATCGGAGGCAACCGCAGCTCCGGCCGACTACCCGGCCCAGACTCAAGGCGCCGACATCGCCATCGGGGCCGACCACGGTGGCTTCGCTCTCAAAGAGCGGATCGGTTTCAAGCTCAAACAGGCCGGCCACTCAGTTCAGGATTGCGGCACTCACACCTCCGAGTCGGTCGATTACCCGGACTACGCCCACGCCGTCGCACGCCTGGTCGGCGACGGAAGTTGTCAGGCCGGCATCATCATTGACGGAGCCGGTATTGGCTCGGCGATGGCAGCGAATAAAGTGCCGGGGGTGAGAGCCGCCCTTTGCTACGACATCTCCTCGGCCCGCAACAGCCGCGAGCACAACCATGCCAACGTCCTCACCCTGGGAGCTTCCCTCATCGGTGATGGCCTCGCCTGGCAGATTGTTGAGGCCTGGTTGGCCACCCCGTGGGGTGAGGGTCGCCACGCCCGCCGCGTCGACAAGATCACCGACATAGAACGCAGCTACCGGAGTGAGACATGACAGACCGCGAGGCGATCATCGAGGCTGTGACCCGGGAAGTCATCGCCGTCCTCGGCACCGACGACGACTGCACCGGAGACGATTGTGCGGTGCACTCGTCTGAGAAGGTGCGGGCCATCGTCGCCAATGGCGCCAGCCGGGTCACGTTCTCGGGTCGGGCCGAAGAAGTCCCGGCCGATCTTCACAAGTACATCGACCACACCCTGCTCAAGCCGGAAGCAACCGAAGCCGACGTCGACCGAATCTGCGATGAAGCCGTCGAGTTTCAGTTCGCCTCCGTCATGATCAACCCGTCCTGGGTCAAGCACGCCGCTCAGCGCCTCAAGGGCAGCGGGGTGCCGGTCGGCACTGTTGTCGGATTTCCGCTCGGGGCTCACACGCCCGAGGTCAAGGCGATGGAGGCCCGCCAGGCGTTGCGGGATGGGGCAGCCGAGGTGGACATGGTGATCAACATCGGTGCCCTCAAGAGCGGTCAGTACGACGTGGTTCGCAAGGACATCGCCAGGGTCAGCGACGCCGCCCGTGAGAAGGGAGCGGTCACCAAGGTCATTCTCGAAACCTCGTTGTTGACCGACGAGGAGAAGGTGATCGCTTCCCGGCTGGCCAAGGAAGCCAAGGCAGATTTCGTCAAGACGTCAACCGGATTCAGCTCGGCCGGGGCTACCGTCTTCGATGTAGCGTTGATGCGCGAAGCGGTCGGGCCCGGAATGGGAGTGAAGGCGTCCGGCGGCATCCGCACGCAGGCCGACATGGAGGACATGATTGCGGCCGGCGCCACTCGGATCGGTGCCTCCGCCGGGGTTTCGATCATGAAGGGTGAGACGTCTGATGGGAAATACTGAGCGCCGGGAGGGCCGATGACAACCAACATTGAATTGCGGGCCTATGCCTACCTCGACAGCCTGCAACCCCAGTTCGGCTCTTTCATCGGCACTGTCGCCCAGGGCTACCTGCCCGTCATCCACGACGCCACCCTGTTCGTTGAGATTGCGCCCGGCATCGAGATCAACCGGCTCACCGACATCGCACTCAAATCAACCAACGTCAAGCCCGGCATGCAGATCGTCGAGCGGGTGTTCGGGATGCTCGAGATTCACTCCCCCGACCAGGCCGAAACCCAGGCGGCCGGCAAGGCCATCCTCGACGCCCTGGAAGTCAGCGAAACCGATCGGCTCAAACCCCGCATCCTCAGCAGCTCGGTGATTCGCCGCGTCGACGACCATCAGGCCCAGCTGGTCAACCGCACTCGCCACGGCCAGCTGCTCCTCCCCGGTCAGAGTTTCTACATCCTCGAAGTCCACCCGGCCGCCTACGCAGCTCTCGCCACCAATGAGGCCGAGAAGGCGGCCGAGATCAACGTGCTGGAGGTCCGGACATTTGGATCGGTCGGCCGCGTCTACTTGGGTGGAGAGGAACGCGATATGGAAGTGGGGTGGCGAGCCGCGGTGGCCGCCCTCGAAGGTGTAGAAGGACGCGACAACCCGGGATGATCAGCCCGGATTTGAAACGAGAAGGAGCAAGGACGAATGGCTGAAGCACTCGGGATGATCGAGACCCGCAGTTTCCCTGCGGTGGTCGAAGCCGCCGACGCGATGGTGAAGGCGGCCAAGGTAGAGCTGGTGAGTTATGAGAAGACGGCAGGCGGCTACGTGACCGCCATCGTGCGCGGCGACGTCGCCGCAGTCAAGGCGGCAGTCGACGCCGGCCTCCGCAATGCCGAGAAGATCGGCGAGGTCACCGCCAGTCACGTCATTGCCCGCCCCCACGTCAATATCGATATGGTGCTCCCGCTTGGTCGCGCCGACGAGGCGGCCGGGGAGGCCGGCTAGCCCCCGATGCTGCTCGCACGCGTCGCCGGGACGCTCGTCGCCACCGATAAGGAGCCGAGACTCGAAGGGCTGTCGTTCCGCGTTCTCAGCCAGCTGAACACAGACAACGAGGAAACCGGCTCCTACGTGGTGGCGGTTGACGCCATCGGGGCCGGGGTCGGCGAGGTGGTGATGTACGCCACCGGCAGCTCCGCTCGTCAAACAGTCGCCACCGATGGGCGGCCGTGCGATGCGGTGATCATGGCCATCGTCGACACCTGGGAAGTCGACGGCGAGGAGAAGTACCGCAAGTGAGGGCGCAGGCGTGAGTGCCATCAACGAACAGGAGATCCACGAGGTAATCGAGCGGGTTCGCAATCGCCTGGATACCGCCGGCTCCGGGGCCGGTGTGCAAGCCCAGACCGAGCTGGCAGAGATCGCCGACCTCGAACTGGGCGATGGCATCTTCCCCACCATCAACGAAGCGGTAGAGGCCGCCACCCGGGCCTTCCATGATTACCAGCGCATCGGACTGGGCGGGCGCTACGCC
>JBPCTX010000282.1:0-13418 GCA_051011455.1 Acidimicrobiia bacterium
GTGCTGGGTGGGACCCAATCTCTTCACACCAACTCGTTTGACGAGGCGCTTGGGCTCCCCACCGAGCAAGCTGCCACTCTCGCCCTCCGTACCCAGCAGATCATCGCCCACGAGAGCGGTGTCACCGATACGGTCGACCCGCTGGCCGGTTCTTACGTTGTCGAGCATCTCACCGACGAACTGGAGGGGAAGGCGTTCGAGATAATCGAGTGGGTCGATCGCAACGGAGGAGCAGTTGCAGCAGTGGAGGCCGGAGTTGTTCAGGCCGAGATCGAGAATTCGGCTTACAGAGCGGCTCGGGCCGTTGAGACCGGAGAGCAGGTCATCGTTGGGGTCAACCGCTTCGTCACCGACGAGGGCACTGTCGTCCCTCCGCTAACCCTGGATCCCGATCTGGAGCCGGAGCAGATAGAGCGGCTCACTTCGCATCGGGCGGAGCGGGGGGAGCTGACGGGTGAGCTGGAGGCGGTCCGCCGGGCGGCGGAGGGCACCGACAATCTGTTGTATCCGATGAAGGCGGCGCTGGCAGCCGGGGCCACTGTTGGGGAGGTCAGCAACGTGCTCCGGGGCGTGTTCGGGGAATACCGGCCGTAGAAGATTCCTCGGAACAAGTGTCCTGATGAGGTCATCCCATTCGTAATTAGGGTGAACGCACAGATTGAGGAGCAGTCATGAGCCAGTACCTGTTGTCGACCCATTCCGTTGAAGGTGAAGTGCCCGGAGCGCCGCCAACCCCCGAGGACATGCAGGCATTCATGCAGCGGATCCTCGCTCTCGAGGCCGAGATGGATGAGAGCGGCACCTTCGTGTTTGGCGGAGCATTGCATGGTCCCGACGCCGCCACCGTGGTCCGGCTGGAAGCGGGCGAAGTGATGCTGACCGATGGCCCCTTCGCCGAGGCCAAGGAGCACATCGCCGGGTTCTACATCATCAACGCGGCCGACCTCGACGAGGCACTGGCCTGGGGAAACAAGGTGGCCGACGCAACCAACCATCCAATCGAGGTCCGGCCGTTCCGGGCTACCGGGCGCGTGGCCGATCACATGCGCGAGAACCCGGGCGGCTGAGCCGTGGCCGGCGGGGCCCGCCGGGAGGCGACGGAGGTCGATCTCATCTTCCGCCAGGCGTACGGCCGGGCGGTGGCCTCTCTGGTCAGGGTCTTCGGTGACATAACGCTGGCCGAAGATGCCGTCCAGGACGCCTTTGTCGTGGCCAGCCATCGGTGGGATGAGGAAGGCATTCCGGCTAATCCGGCCGGGTGGATCTTCACGACGGCTCGTAATCGGGCGATCGATGTCCTGCGACGGTCCAGCCGGGGTCGGGAGCTCGAGCAGCTGGCGGGGAGCATCGACGATGCGGATGAGCACGATCCCGGGGAGGAGGGACCGGTGGCAGACGATCAGCTCCGGCTCATATTCACCTGCTGCCATCCCTCCCTGCGCACCGAGCATCAGGTGGCGCTGACCTTGCGGTTGCTGGGCGGGCTAACGGTCGAAGAGGTCGCTCGGTCGTTTCTCGTCACCGAGGCGGCGATGGCAAAGCGGCTGGTCCGGGCGAAGTACAAAATCAAGGCCGCCGGTATCCCCTACCGGGTGCCATCCGAAGCCGATCTGCCACGGCGTCTTCAGCCGGTCCTGTCGGTGTTGTATCTGATCTACAACATTGGAGCCGACGATCCGGGGAGGGGCTCCCTGCGCGGCGATGCGCTGCGCCTGTCGCGGGCCCTGGCCGGCTTGATGCCCGATGAGCCCGAAGTGGCAGGCCTGCTGGCACTGATGCTGCTGAGCGAGGCGCGAGCAGCTGCTCGCAGCGTCGCAGGAGATTTGGTGCTCCTTCGGGACCAGGACCGGACCGGGTGGGATAGATCACTGATCGATGAGGGGACTTCCATCGTGCGCCACTGCGTCCGTCTCGGCCGACCCGGGCCGTATCAGCTCCAGGCTTCCATTCAGGCGGTGCATGCGGCGGCAGCCTCGTTCGAAGAGACCGATTGGCGTCAAATCGCCGATCTCTATGACCACCTGTACGCGGAGATGCCGACGCCGGTGGTCGCCCTCAACCGGGCCATCGCGCGCGGGGAGATCGACGGGCCCGCCGTGGCGCTACAGGAGCTGGATGGCATCGCCGCCGACCTCGACGGCTACCACCTTCTTCATGCCACCAGGGGTGCAATGCTGGCCCGCCTCGGGCAACCGGAACCTGCCAGAGCGGCCTACCAACGGGCAGCCGAGCTGGCCCCGACCGAACCCGAGCGGCGGTTCCTCGCCGGGCAGATAGCGGAGTTGGCGGCCGGCTGAAGCTGCGAGGTCAGCCTCTGATCACGGCCAGAACTTCGCCGTTGCTGACGCTGTCGCCGGCCTGAATGCGGAGATCAACGATCTCACCCTCGGCCGGGCTCTTGATCTCGTTCTCCATCTTCATCGCTTCCAGGATGCAAATGGTGTCGCCGACCTGGACGTGATCGCCGGCCTTGACGGACACCTTGACGATGGTTCCTTGCATGGGGGCGTGGATCATGCCGCCGTCGTCCCCACCCGATTGGCCACGTTCCAGGCGCGGCGGGCGCCGACGGGGCGCGGCGCCGGTCAACTGACTCTCCGGGAACCACAGCTTGACCTCGTAGCGGCGTCCTCCCACCTCGACTGTGGCCTGGCGGAGAGTGGTTCCCTCGTCTTCCGGTAGCGCCGGGCCGCCATCGGAGCCGGCTCCGGAGAAGTCGACCACGTCCTCGACGAAAGTCGTGTAGTGCTCACCGGTTCTGAACAACTCGTGATCCAGCAGCAGGGGATGGGCGGCCAGAGTCGTCGGGATGCCCTGGATCTCGTAGTCGGCGACTGCCCGCAGCGCCTTTTCGATGGCCCGCTCCCGGTCGGGTGCCCATACGATCAGTTTGGCGGCCAGGTTGTCGTAGTAGGGGCTGATGGATGCCCCGGCCTCCACAGCGCTGTCCACTCGCACCCCGAAGCCTCCCGGCTCGCGGTAGTGAGTGATGCGGCCGGGCGAGGGTTGGAAGTTGAGAGATGGATCCTCGGCGTTGACCCGCATTTCGATGGCGTGTCCGTTGATGGGGACGTCCCACAGTTCCAGCTCGTGGCCGTCGGCGACCTGTAGTTGGAGGCGGACGAGGTCGAGGCCGGTCACCATCTCAGTGACTGGATGCTCCACCTGGAGGCGGGTGTTCATCTCCAGGAAGAAGAACTTGCCGTCGGGGTCCAGGAGGAACTCCACGGTTCCCGCGTTCTGGTAGCCGCATGCCTCACCCACCGCCAGCGCTGCCTCGCCGATGGCTCCCCGCAGGTCTTCGTCCACTCCGGCGGCCGGCGACTCCTCGATCAGTTTCTGATGCCGCCGCTGGCTGCTGCAGTCCCTCTCGCCCAGGAAGAAGCCGTTGCCGTGTGTGTCGAAGATCACCTGGGCCTCGATGTGGCGGGGCCGCTCCAGGTAGCGCTCGATGTAGACCTCCGGTCGGCCGAAGTAGGCCTGAGCCTCGCGAGCTGCCGCCTCAAGCGCGGCGGGCACTTCGTCGTCGGAGCGAACTATCCGCATTCCTTTCCCCCCACCGCCGTGGGCGGCTTTGAGGGCGAGCGGGTAGCCGTGGTCGCCGGCGAAAGCGATTGCCTCGGCCGGATCGGTCGTGGGATCTGTTGTGCCCGGCACACCTGCCACGCCCGCCGCGTCGGCCGCCCGGCGGGAGGCGATCTTGTCGCCCATGGTGGCGATCGCATCGGCCGGCGGGCCGACCCACACCAGGCCAGCGTCGGAGACGGCGGCTGCAAAGTCAGCGTTCTCAGCCAGGAACCCGTAGCCGGGATGGACGGCCGAGGCGCCTGCTTCGGCCGCGACGTGGAGAATGCGATCGGCATTGAGGTAGGAGTCGGAGGCTGCTGCGCCGCCGATGTTCCACGACTCATCGGCGATAGCGGTGTGGAGGGCGTCCCGGTCGATCTCGGAGTAGACCGCGATCGTGCGGATCCCCATCTCGCGGGCGGTCCTGATCACCCGGACGGCGATCTCACCCCGGTTGGCGACGAGCAGTGATTCCATCAAAGTGGGATGTTTCCGTGCTTCTTTGGTGGCGGGGTCTCTCGCTTGCTGCGGAGCATCTCCAGCGCCCGGATCAGCCGTGGTCTGGTCTCGCGAGGCAGGATGACCTCATCGACCAAACCGTGCTCGGCAGCCAGGTAGGGATTGTTGAACGCCGTCTCGTACTCGTCGATGAGTCGTTCGCGTTCCTCGTCCGGTTCGGCTGCGCCGGCCAGGTCGCGTCGGTGGATGATGTTGACGGCACCCTGGGCTCCCATCACGGCGATCTCGGCCGACGGCCAGGCGTACACGAGGTCGGCTCGCAGGCTGCGCGAGTTCATAACGACGTAAGCGCCGCCGTAGGCCTTGCGGGTGATCACGGTGATCTTGGGCACGGTGGCCTCGGCGTAGGCGTAGAGCAGCTTGGCGCCGTGGCGAATGATGCCGCCGTGCTCCTGATCAATCCCGGGCAGGAAGCCGGGGACATCCACGAAGGTCACGATCGGGATATTGAAGGCGTCACAGAAGCGGACGAAGCGGGACGCTTTCACCGAAGCATTGATATCCAGTGTCCCGGCCAGGGCCGAAGGCTGATTTCCGACAATGCCGACGGCGTGGCCGTCCAAGCGGGCCAATCCCACCACGATGTTCTGGGCGTAGTGCTCATGGACCTCGTAGAACTCAGCATCGTCCACCACCAACTCGATCAGGTGGTGCATGTCGTAGGGCTGGTTTGACGAATCGGGGATGATGGTGGTGAGCTCTTCATCCATGCGGTCGGCCTTGTCGGTGGGGGTGAAGTGGGGAGGCGCCTCCAGGTTGTTGGCCGGGAGGAAGGAGAGGATGTAGCGGATCTCCTCCATGGCGGAGCGATCGTCGGGGGCCACGAAATGGGTGACACCGGAGATGCTGGCATGAGAGTGAGCGCCCCCTAGATCCTCGAACGTGACGTCCTCCCCGGTCACCGCTTTGATCACGTCGGGCCCGGTGATGAACAGGTGGCTGGTCTCGTTGACCTGGTAGACGAAGTCGGTGAGGGCCGGTGAGTACACGGCCCCGCCGGCACATGGACCCATGATCACTGAGATCTGCGGGATGACGCCAGAAGCCCGAACGTTGCGCTCGAAGATGCGGCCATAACCGTCGAGGGCGACCACCCCTTCCTGGATGCGGGCGCCGCCGGAGTCCTTGAGCCCGATGAGCGGAGCTCCCACTTCCATCGCCAGGTCCATCACTTTGGTGATCTTGTCGGCGACGACCTCGCCGAGGCTTCCTCCGAAGACGGTGAAGTCCTCTGCGAACAGGAAGACTTTGCGGCCGTCGACCGTCCCCCACCCGGTGATGACGGCATCTCCCAGCGGCCGGTTGCCTTCGATGCCGAAGCCGGTGGCCTGGTGGCGCACCAGCGTATCGATCTCCTGGAAGGAGCCTTTGTCCACCAGCATCTCCAGCCGTTCGCGGGCCGTGTGCTTGCCGCGTTCATGCTGGCGGTCGGTGGCGCGCTCATGGGCGGCCGAGTTCTCGGCGCGCAGCGATTCCAGTCGGCGGATGCGATCGTCGGTGCTCATATGCTGTGTCCTTAGACCATCGGAGGCCGTCGTTGGCTACAGATTATGTCCTACATACGCTCGATCGCGTAGCTTCCACCCAGGATGAGGCGCGCGAGCGCTACTCCGGCCTTCCTTGCTTGATCGTGGCCGGGGCCCAGGATGCCGGACGGGGTCGGGCCGGGGCTGCGTGGTTGAACGCTCCCCGTGCCCTCGCCGTCTCCCTGGCCTTCGATCCGGAGTGGCCGGCCGAGCGGGTTCCGCTGCTGACGCTGGTGGCCGGTCTGGCCGCTCGGCGGGTGCTCGGTGGTCACCTGTGGCTGAAGTGGCCGAACGATGTCGTGACAGATTCCGGCGGCAAAGTGGCCGGCCTGCTGGCCGAGCGCACCGATGATCTGCTGGTGATCGGCATGGGCGTCAACCTGCACTGGCCCGATCCGCCCGCCGGCATGGCCGCTCTCGAGCTCGAGGATCCGGGGCCGGAGTTGGGACCGGCGATGGCCGATGCCTGGGCCGGCGAGTTGCTGGCGGAGGCGGCCCGGGGTCCGGCCGAATGGGACGCCGACGGGTATCGCCGGGCCAGTGCCACGCTCGGGACGATGGTGACCTGGGAAAGCGGCGGCCCGGCCGCGGCAGTCGACATCGACGCCTCGGGTGGATTGGTGGTTGAACAAGCCGGGAGCAGGTCGGTGTTGCGGTCCGGGCAAGTGCGGTCGGTCCGGCCGACTACGCTCACCGACTGATTGGGAAGGTCCGGAAGGAGAGAAGATGGCGTTACTGAAAGGTGAGGGCACCCACCAGATTCTCTACGGAAGCGCGGACATCTTCTCCGGCCTCCACCACAACCGGGGATATCTGGCCAGGCCCGATCACGCCGGATCGTTCCCATCCGTTCTGCTAGTACACGACTCGGACGGGATCACGTCGTCGGTCAAGTCGGTGGCCCGCCGTCTCGCCCGTCACGGCATAGCCGCCGTGGTCCCCGATTTGTACGAGGGCCTCGACCCCGCGACCGTTCCGTGGTCGGATGAGGCGGCCGCCCTCGACTTGCTCGACACTCTTCAATGGATGGCCAGCCTGGACACCCCCTGGGTCCAGCCCGGCGGTGTCGGTGTGGTTGCGCTCGGTCGAGGTGGGCCAGTAGCCGCCCGCTTCGCTCATGAGCATCAGGGTGTGGTCGGACTGGCGCTGATCGCCCCAACGCATGACGAGGAGTTGGTGAGCCCGGCGCTGCCGGCGATCGGCTTCTACGGCCGGGATGACGAGGTGGTCGGGGCCGAGGACCGCCAGACGGTCCAGGCCCGGATCGGGCACGCAGAGTGGGTGCTCTATGGAGGGGCAGGGCATGGCCTGGTGGATGAAGCGGCCGCCGATTACCGATGGGAAGTGGCCGAAGACGTCATCGAGAGGGTTGTCGGCTTCCTCGGGTCGGTGCTCGAGCCCTGAGTGTGCGCCGTATGAATCCGGCTTGGTAGTAACCTCGCCAGAATGCAGCGTACCGTCGCGCCCTCTGCATCTCTCTCCTTCGGCAGGGTTCTTCGAAGGGGCTTCGTCGCGCTCTTGGTGGCCGCCAATGTGGTTGTTTTCGCGGTTCTCTTCTACCTGAACGGGCTGAAGACGGCGGTCGACACTTCGATCGAGCAGATCGCCAGGGACGAATTGCCTGCGCTGGCGGCGCCGGTCGAGAAGTCGGATGATCCCATCTATCTGCTGTTGGTTGGCAGCGACAACCGCGAGAACCTGGAAGACCTTGAGAACTTCGGCTATTTCGAGGGCCAGCGTGCCGACGTGATCATGCTGTTCCGGATCGACACGGAGGATCAGACCGCACAGCTGGTGAGCCTTCCTCGGGACCTGCGAGTGACAAATCAATCCGGCGAGTTCGAGAAGCTGAACGCCAGCTATGCCCGGGAAGCCAACGACCTCATCGGCACGGTTTCCGACCTGACCGGTCTCGCCGTCAATCACTACGTCGAAGTGGATTTTGTCGGGTTCTCGAGCATTGTTGATGAGCTGGGTGGGATCGACTTCTTCTTCGCGCTGCCATCGCGCGACCTCAAGTCTGGCCTCAACGTGCCGGCCGGGCTGGTGCACATGGACGGCGCCACGGCGTTGTCATTCGCCCGCTCTCGCAATCTGGAGGAAATGGTGGATGGGTCCTGGCAGAAGGTGCCGGGGAGTGACCTCGAGCGCACCAAGCGCCAACAAGAGTTGATCTTCACCATCCTCAACGAGGCCAAGCGTCCCACGAACTTGCTCGACATGGGCGAGCTGGTGGGTGCGATCGGAGAACAGATCACCACCGACGCCGGCCTGGACTTCGACACCTTGCGTGACCTGGCCTGGGACATGCGGTCCTTCGACACCGCCGACCTGGAAGCGGCGACGCTGCCCGTCTACTTCTGGACGGATCCGGCCGACGGAGTCTCCTACGTTCGGCCGAATGCCGAGCAGGCAGATGCCTTCCTGGCCGCCTTCCGGGCCGGCGCCAGCCTGACCGGAGAGACCGGCGAGGTGCTGCGAGTCGAGGTCCGCAACGGCAATGGGCGCACCGGAGCGGCAACCGCCTTTGGCGCTCACATTGAATCTCTCGGTCACATCGTGGCTTCAGTCGGGAATGCCGACCGCGACTACTCAAAGACGGTCATTATCACCCGTCCGGGGGCCATCGAGGCCGCCGACGCCTTCATCGCCCAGATCGGATTCGGAGTTGTGCAGGACGGCAACTTGACCACGGGCGGCATCGACCTCATCGTCTACCTGGGAGACGATGCCGACTTCGGCGTGGCCCCTTGAGGCAAGGCGATCTTCCTACCGCGCCGGCCCGGATGCGGCGCTACTTTGGGGTGGGCATCGGCGCGGGAAGCCGGTCAAGTAGGCCGCCAATTGCGCCGATTCGATTTGAGATCTACCTGAGGTTCACATAATGCAAGTTGCCGTTATCGGCGCCGGTTACGTCGGCCTGGTCACCGGAACCGGCCTCGCCTATCTCGGCCACACTGTGCGCCTTGGCGAGTCCGACCCCGGCAAGCTGAAGACCCTTGCAGCCGGGCAGGTCCCTTTCTTCGAAGCCGGGCTCGACCGACTTCTCTCCGAGGGCATCGAGAACAAGCTGCTCACATTTCACGCCGACAACCGCGAAGCCGTCACCGACGCCGCCGTTGTCTTCATCGCCCTGCCGACTCCCCCTGATGAGGACGGCGCGGCCGACACCTCTTACATCGAAGGTGCGCTCGACGACTTCGGCCCTTCGCTGGCCTCCGGCACCGTTGTCGTCCTCAAGTCGACCGTGCCCGTTGGATCGGTCGCCCGTTTCCAGGCTCAGTTGGATGGGTTCGGCGTTGGCGCCACCGTGATCTCCAATCCTGAGTTCCTCCGGGAAGGAAGCGCCGTCGGCGACTTCCTCCACCCCGACCGCATAGTTATCGGCACCCGGGATCAGAAGGCTGCCGAAGTGATGCTGGAGCTGTACCAGGCCCTGCAGGCGCCGGTGGTTGTCACCGACCCGGCCTCCTCAGAGATGATCAAGTACGCATCCAATGCCTATCTGGCCACCCGGATCACCTTCGCCAACGCCATCGCCAATTTGTGCGAGTCGGTCGGTGCCGACGTCAAAGACGTGCTGTTGGGGATGGGTTACGACCGCCGGGTCGGTTTCCACTTCCTCAACCCGGGACCCGGTTACGGCGGATCCTGCTTCCCCAAGGACACCCGCGCCCTGGTAGCTATTGCCGACGACGCCGGTTACGACTTCTCATTGCTGCGAGGCGTTATCGAGGTCAACGAGTTGCAGCGCCACCGGGTCGTGGACAAGGTGCGGGCTGCCGTCGAGCTGGATGGGGCCACGGTGGGTTTGTGGGGCCTGGCCTTCAAGGCCGGCACCGATGACATTCGAGAGTCGCCCGCCGTGTTCCTGGCTCAGGAACTGATTGCGGCCGGAGCCACCGTCCAGGCTTTCGATCCCGAGGCCTCCGCAGTCGAAGGTGTGGTTCGCGTCGACGACGCTGTGCAGGCTGCCAAAGACGCCGATGTCTTGCTGATCGCTACCGAGTGGCCGGAGTTCCAGTCGGTCGACTTGCGGGCCGTGCGCGAAGCCATGGCCACTCCTCACATCATCGATGCCCGCAACATGCTTGACCCGGAGGCAGTTCGCCGGCTCGGCATGACCTACGAAGGCATGGGTCGATGACGCGAGCCCTCGTCACGGGTGGGGCGGGGTTTCTCGGCCGAAATCTGAGCCTCCGCCTGATCCAGGAGGGCTGGGAGGTAGTTGTTCTCGACAACCTCTCCAGTCCCAGCCCGCTCGGTCCTCCCGACGGCGCTTCCTTCGTCGAGGGCTCGGTGATAGATCCGCCTCCGCTGCCGGGCCCGTTCGACCGCATCTATCACCTGGCCTCGCCGGCGTCTCCTCCCCGCTACTTGCAGGATCCGATCGGGACATTGCGCACCGGGGGAGAGGGGACCAGACAGATGCTGGACCTGGCTCAAGCAGATGGTGCGCTCTTCCTGCTGGCCTCGACCAGTGAGGTTTACGGTGATCCCACCGAGCACCCCCAGCGCGAGGAGTACACAGGGTCGGTGCAGGTGACTTCGTCCCGGGCTTGCTACGACGAAGCCAAGCGCTATGCCGAGGCCCTCACCTACGCCTATCAGAGGGAAGGCCGGGTACAGGACATCCGGGTAGTGCGAATCTTCAATACCTATGGGCCCGGCATGGCCCCCGACGACGGACGGGTCGTCTCCAATTTCGTTACCCAGGCCCTGTCAGGACGGAGCCTTACCATCTACGGCGACGGATCGCAGACCCGTTCCTTCTGTTACGTCGACGACCTCATCGAAGGCATCTGGCGGCTGGCCAACAGCAACGTCACCGATCCCGTGAACATCGGCAACCCCGAGGAAATGTCGATGAAGGAACTGGCGACCATCATCGCGGCCGAGATCGAGGACACCGGGATCGACCACCACCCGCTTCCGGAATCCGACCCCGCCCGCCGCCGTCCCGACATCACCCGGGCCCGGCAACTGCTCGATTGGGAGCCGCAGGTGGGTCTGGCCCAGGGACTACCTCCGACTGTTGAGTATTTCCGCTCGGTCATCGATGCCTGATTACCAGCTGCTGACGATCATCGTCCCCGTCTTCAATGAACGGAACACGGTTGGAGAGGCAATCCGCCGGGTCCGGGAAGCTCCGCTCGACATCGAGAGGGAGTTGGTGATCGTCGACGACGGGTCCGACGACGGCACCCTCGAGATCGTCCACCGCCTCAGTGACTCAACCGTCCGGGTCTTCCACTATCCCGACAACCGGGGCAAGGGAGCGGCCGTCCGTCGCGGCATCGAGGAGGCCAGAGGCGACCTGATAGTCGTCCAAGACGCCGATTTGGAGTACGACCCCCGCGATTTGAGCCGACTGTTGCGGCCGTTGCAGGAGGGGCAGGCCCGGGTGGTCTACGGCTCTCGCTTCACCGGGGAGCGGCGCAACATGTTCTTCTGGCATTGGGTCGGCAACCGGTTCCTCAGCCTGGTCACGAATGTCCTGTACAACACGACCCTGTCCGACATGGAAACCTGTTACAAGATGTTCGACGGCGATTTCCTCAGGTCCCTCAATCTCCGCGCCGAGCGTTTCGAGTTCGAACCCGAAGTGACGGCAGCCACCCTCCGGCTGGGAGAACGGATCTGGGAGGTCCCGATCACCTACGCGGGGCGTGAGATGCACGAGGGCAAGAAGATCACCTGGCGGGACGGGTTCCCGGCGCTCGCCACCCTGTTCCGGATGCGGTTCATGTCCAAACGGGACCTGCAGCGATGATCCGCCAGGCAGTCTTGCTGGTCGGAGGCCGCGGCACACGTGTCTGGCCCCTCACCGCCTCCATGCCGAAGGGACTGCTGCCGGTGGCGGGGGTTCCGTTCATTGAGCTGCAGTTTCGCCTGTTGGCTGAAGTCGGCGTCGAAGAGGTCATCCTGGCGGTCGGGACCGATCACCAGGACGAATGGCGGGCATACGCCGAGTCCGTCTCCCGCCCCTCGGTGTTGATCTCGGTGGAGGAGACGCCGCTCGACACGGCCGGTCCGGTGGCGGCGGTACGGGACCAGCTGGATGATCGCTTCCTGGTTCTCAACGGCGACGTTGTGCTGGAGGGCCAGCTGAGTGAGTTCGTGAGTCGGGCTCCCGAGGCGCCGGCGGTGCTGGCACTGGTCGAAGTAGCCGATACCAGCGCCTACGGGGTGGTGGTGACCGGCCCGGGTGGAATGGTGGATCGTTTCATCGAGAAGCCGCCGGCCGGAACTGCCCCCACCAACACGGTCAACGCCGGCATGTATCTGATGCGTCGCGAAGTCATCGAGAGGTACCCGCCCGGCCGCCTGTCCTTCGAACGAGTGGTGTTCCCCAACCTGGTGGATTCGGGTGAGTTGGGTGCGGTAACCATTGAGGGTGAATGGCTGGACATCGGCACCCCCGAGCTGCTGCTGGCGACGCACGACGCGGTGGCGGCGGGTCGGTCCCGTCTGGTGCGATTCCCTGAGCCGGTGCCCGATCCCTGGGCTCATGTCGAACCGGGCGCCACCATCGAAGAGGGCGCGACATTCGAGCAGGCAATTGCACTGGCCGGAGCGACCGTTCGGGCCGGGGCAACGGTGCGCCGGGCGATCATCGGCCGCGGGGCCGTCATCGAAGCCGGGGCAACGGTGACAGGAGCCTCAATCATCGGAGAGGATGCCGTCGTCGGAGGCGGCTGTGAGATCAATCACGGGGCGCGCATCGCTCCCGGCGCGCAACTTGGGCCCGGTTCGCTGACCTTCGCTCCTCCCGCCTGACCCCCGGTAGGCTCAACCCGCCTCCCATTTGGGACCCTCTAGAAAGGAAGCCCGCATGAGCGGCAAAGCACTCGTCACCGGCGGCGCCGGGTTCATCGGGTCGCATCTGGTTGATCGCCTCATCGACGACGACTGGGAAGTGCTGGCCGTCGACGATCTTTCCAAGGGTCACCTCGATCGTTTGGCCGAAGCCAGGAGTATCGGGTCGGTCCACTTCCACCAACTGGACATCTGCAGCGACGAGTTCCGGCAAGCTGTTCGGCGCTTCGAGCCGGACGTCATCCACCACCTGGCTGCCCAGTCGGGGGTCCGGCCTTCTGTCGATGACCCTGTCTTCGATGCCAGAGTCAACGTCCTCGGAACCGTCAACGTTCTTCTGGCAGCCGCCGAAAGCGATGCGCAGCGAGTGGTGTTCGCATCGTCGGGAGGAGCCATGTATGGCGAGGTTCCGAAGGCAGCGGCCACCGAGGACGCACCGGCGGTCCCAGACTCTCCATACGGCATCTCCAAGAAGATCGTCGAGGACTACTTCCGGTACTTCAGGGACGAGTCGGGCATCGACTACGTGATGCTCGCCCTCGGCAATGTGTATGGGCCCCGCCAGGACCCGCACGGTGAAGCCGGTGTAGTGGCGATCTTTTCGCGGCTAATGCTGGACGGAAGAAGGCCCGTGGTGAACGGCTCCGGTGAACAGGCCCGCGACTACGTCTACATCGATGACGTTGTCGATGCGTTCGCCAGGGCCGGAGAGATCGGTGGCGGTCTTCGTCTCAACATCGGGACTGGGGTGGCTACCACCGTCAACGAGTTGTATGCCCGGATTGCCGGCGCAGCCGGCTACGACGGTTCGCCCGAGCACGGACCGGACAAAGCCGGCGACCTGGAACGCTCGGTGATCGACGCCTCAGCTGCCAAAGCCCACCTCGGCTGGGAACCCTGGACGTCACTAGAGGTCGGCATCGCCAAAACGGTGGAGTGGTTTCGGACCAGCTGACAGCGGACGGCCGACAGCCGACAGTCAACAGC